>DATABK010000144.1:0-11050 GCA_036259695.1 Actinomycetes bacterium
CCCACTCCCCACCGCGGAGCCGGCCGCTCGCACCGCCTCCAGGCCCTCGCCGAGAAGCGCCGCGGTACTGGGGACCTCGGCGGCAATCGCGAACGCCTCGCTTCCGCGCTCGACATACCACCGGTCGGCGGTTCGGATGACATTGATACTCAGGTGTGCTCCCTCGCCTTAGGATCGATGGGCCCAGTACCCCGGTGGGCACCGACCAAGCATCCGCCACCATTCGTCCGTCTGTCACAGATCGACCAGACCAGCTGCCCGCAACATGGCAAGCGCCACCTCCGGCAGGTGACTCAGCATGTTCCGTCGAGATCCGGGAGTGTCGTTGTGGCAGCAGCTGCCGCGCGTTCCTGGGCCGCTCCTCGACGTGGGCCTGGCCGTGGTGGTCGCGGTCGCGATCGTCGTGGGCATGCGCGTGTCGCCGGACTCCGGGCGACGTCCCGATGCGCTCGCCTACGGGCTGGGGTTGACGATCGCCACCCTGGTGCTGGTCCGACGGCGCTGGCCGGTGGCGGTGCTGGTCGCGTCGGCGGTGGCCCTCCAGGCCTACTATCTGCTCGACTATGCCGGCATCCGCCCGGCGGTGCCGCTTGCCGTTGCCCTCGCCACCGCCTGGGCCGCCGGCCATCCCCGCTGGTCGCTGCTGGTGGCTGCCTGGTTCGCGGGCGCACCGCTGCTGTTCCGAACCGTGGTGAACCCGGAACCGCTGCGCCAGGTGCTGAACGACAGCGTGCCGGACCTGATGCTCCTTGGGGCCGTGCTGCTGCTCGGAGAGGCGGTGCGCAACCGCCGCGCGCTGGACCTGGAGCGGGAGAAGTCCGAGCGACTGCTCCTCAACATCCTGCCGGCCTCGATCGCCGCTCGCCTCAAAGAGACCGAGGGGGTGATCGCCGACGGGTTCTCCGACGTCACCGTGCTGTTCGCCGACATCGTCGACTTCACCAGACGCAGCGAGCGGATCACCCCCGAGCAGGTGGTGGAGGTGCTGAACGACCTCTTTTCGGCGTTCGACCAACTCGCTCGGGAACGGGGGCTGGAAAAGATCAAGACCATCGGGGACGCCTACATGGTGGTTGGGGGCCTGCCCGACCCGCGCCCCGACCACGCCGATGCGGTGGCCGAGATGGCCCTGGCGATGCGCGCGGAGGTGGGCGGGCGCTCTGACCCGAGCGGCCAGCCGCTGGCCATCCGCATCGGCATCGACACCGGACCGGTCGTGGCCGGCGTGATCGGGACAAGCAGGTTCAGCTACGGCCTGTGGGGCGACACCGTGAACACGGCCAGCCGGATGGAGTCCCATGGAGTGCCCGGCTGCATCCAGGTCACCGCCCGCACATGGGAACGGCTGCGGGACCGCTACCGATTCGAGCGGAGGGGACCAATCCAGGTCAAGGGCAAAGGAGAAATCGTCACGTACTTCCTGGAAGGGCGAGTCCAAGAGAGCACTTGACCTCGGCGCCCACCACAGGTGCAGCCGGGGCGTCAGACGTTGCCGCTCGGCAGGGCCTCGAGCAGCCGCACAGGATGGGCGATGCCCTCTAGCGGCACCTGGCCCAGCTCGACGAAGGCCACGACCGCGGCGGTGGTGACCGCCGTGCGCAGGAAGCCCCGGCGGCTGAGCCGGGCGACGGTGTCGGGACCAACCACGTCGTCGTGTCCTGTGCACATGCTCGCCTCCTCCAGAGGACCGGCTTTGCCCGTTGTGATACTAACCGACCCGTTTCCGCGGCAGCCGGCGCTTCCCACCGCCAAGGGCCTGGGCAGGCCCACCGGGCGGCCGACGAAGCAGGCGGCGCCCCAGGCCCTGGTCGTCGCCAGATGGGAGCTGGATGCCGGCGCCCGGTGGGCTCACCAGCCGTAGGTGCCCAGGACGGCCTCGATCCGGGGCACGTACCGGTCGGGGCCGAAGTGGCGGATGTTGTTGAGGAACTTGTGCAGCTGGAGCGCCGGGCGGCGCCGCTCGTAGCCGGGGTCGGGCGGCAGCTCGTCCAGGTAGGCTTCCCAGAGCTCGGCCGGCAGGCTGTTGGACAGCTGCATGTAGGCCAGCTCGAGCTCGCGGTCGGCGTAGGAGACCGCCGGGTCGACCAGCCAGCGTCCCTCGATCACGTTGGCCGACCACAGGTCCCCATGGGTCAGCGACGCCGGCGGCCGCGGCCGCAGCAGCGCCGGCAGCGGCCCGTCGCAGGCCCGGTCGATCCGCCGGCGCAGCGGCTCGGGGACCCTCGGGTCGGCCAGGTGGGGCCGGACCCGGCGCTCGACGTAGAAGCTCGGCCAGTCGTCCTCCCAGCCGTTGGGCTGGACGGTCAGGCCCTGGAAGTTGTCGCGGTGCCAGCCGAACCGGTCCCCGGTGGTTCGGTGCAGGCGGGCGACGGCCCGCCCAAGGCCCGGCCAGTCCGGCGGGCCGCCGACGCGCTCCAGCACCAGCACGTGGCCGGCGGCCCCCAGCACGCCCGGCACCGGGACGCCGGCGGCGGCCAGGGCGGCCAGCCCGTCCGCCTCCACCTCGGCCGGGTAGGGGCAGCGCTTGACCACCACCTCCCGCCCGTCGGCCAGCCGGCCCCGGATGGTGGTGCAGATGAAGCCGCCCTTGATCGGCTCGGTGGAGACGAGCGGGGCCAGGCCAGGCGGCCAGGCGGCCCCCTCCCCGACCCCTCCTCCGCTGCGGTCGCTCACAACGCCTCCTGACCAGGTTGGGCGAGACAGCGTCACCTTAGCCGCGGGCGCGGTCGACGGGGGTGGTGTCGTTGGCGAACGTGGCCACCGCGTGGGCGGCGGCGTCGGCCATCTGGTCCAGCACGGTGAGGTCCAGGTTGCCGAGGTCGTCGCAGCGTTGGTGGTAGCAGGGGTCGGCCGGCTGCCCGGCCGTGCCGCCGAACTGGTCCTCCTCCTGCTCGCTCTTGGCCTCGCCGGCGCCGGTGAACAGGCCTCCGACGGGGATGCCGGCGGCGGCGAAGGGGGCGTGGTCGGAGCCGCCGCCGAGGCTGGTCGTCCCGACGGCCAGGTCCTGGCCGCGGAGGTAGTCGGTGAGGACCTGCTGGATGACCTGGGAGCCGGGCGGGGCGCCGCGGGCGGTGCCGTCGTAGACCAGGCGGCGGACGTTCCGGGACCCCACCATGTCGAGGTTGAGGTAGAGGGCGATCCGGTCGCGGTCGGCCGGGCTGAGCTGCTCCAGGTAGTGGCGGGACCCGAGCAGGCCCAGCTCCTCGCTGCCCCACCAGGCGAAGCGGACGGTGGCGGTGGGCTCGGTGGTGGCCAGCTGGCGGGCCAGCTCGAGGATGGTGGCCGAGCCGCTGGCGTTGTCGTTCATGCCCGGGCCGGCGCTGACGCTGTCCAGGTGGGCGCCGACCATCACCACCCGGTCGCCGCTGCTGCCGGGCAGCTCGGCGAGCACGTTGCTGGTGGGGTGGCTCCGGGTCTCCACGTCGACCCGGACCCGGGCCTGCTGGCCGGCGTTGGCGCCGGTGAGCTCGCGGGCCACCTCGGGGGCGACCGCCAGCACCGGGATGGTGATGCCCGGGCGGCCGAGGGTTCCGGAGACCACGCCGGGCTGGCCGGGGTCGAAGATGACCGCCGCGGCCGCGCCCGCCTGCTGTGCGTTCTGGGCCTTGGCGCGGAACGGGCAGGTGCCGCGTTGCAGCACGGCGATGGTGCCGCGCGGGAACCCGGCGAAGTCGGCCGGCTCACAGCCGCTGGTCGAGGTGCCCGAGCCCGAGGGGAGGTCGACGGGCCGGGTGGCCGCGGCGACCTCGCCGTTCCCGGAGAAGGCGAACGGGCGGAAGTCCTGGTCGGCTCGCAGGCCGCCTGCCGCCCCGGGGAGCTCCAGGACCGGGGCGGTCCGGTTGCGGGCCGTGGTCGCGTCGAAGCGCTGGATCTGCGGCCGGTAGCCGGCCTCGCGGAGCTGGTCGGCGACGTAGGTGACCGAGGCGTCGTAGCCCTCGGTGCCGGCCGCCCGGTTGCCGCCGTTCCGGTCGGCCGCCTGCTGGAGGGCGTCGAGGTGCCGGCGGATCGCCGCCGCGGTCACCGCCGCCCTCAGCCCGTCGGCGGTGAGCTGGCCGTTCGCCCGGGCCTGGGACGAAGGCGGGGTGGTTGTCGCCCCGCCGGAGGATGACCCCTCGGGCGTCCCCGGCGACCCGGTGCAGCTCACCAGCAGCAGCGCCGCCAGCGCGCCGGCGAGCAGTCGGCGCACCAGCGCCTTGGTGCCACGCGGTTCCACTCGACCACCGTAGGCGACGCCGCCTCAAGACCCGCTAAAGAGGACAGTCCCGCGTTATCGGCGCAGCAGGATGCCGCGGACGTAGACCGCCTGGCCGGCGTGCTGGAGGTCGTCGGAGATCACGCTCACCAGCCGCACGCCCAGGGTCACCGGCGGGTCCCAGGAACGGTCGACGACCCGGGCCAGGTCGGCGTCGCCGAGCCGCCGCACGTACCGGGTGGTCTGCTCGTGGACGGCGTCGTAGTAGCCGGTCAGCAGCTCGCCCGAGTCCGCCCGAACGGCCGCCACCTCGTCGGCCCGGTGGCCGTAGCCGGTGTCGCGGGGGTCGAAGGGCAGCCCGAACCGCTCCGCCCAGCCCTGGGAGGCCCAGACCTGCTCGGTCTGGGCGACGTGGGCCACGTGGTCGTCCTGGATGCGGGTCAGGTGCCACACCAGCCAGGCGATCGAGTTGGCCCCCGGGTCGACGCGGAAGGCCAGCTGCTCGGCCGTGAGGCCGTCGACGGCCTGGTGGACGACCCCGCGGACCCTGCCGAAGGCGTCGGCGAGCAGCTCGGCACCGGTCATCGGTGGCTCCCCGGGCCCAGCCCGTCGACGGCGGCCAACTCCTCGTCGCTGAGGGAGAAGCCGAAGACGTCGAAGTTGGCGGCGATCCGCTCCGGGGTGGCCGACTTGGGGATCACCACCACCTGGTGGTCGACGTGCCAGCGGACCACGACCTGGGCGGGCGTCACCCCGTGGCGGTCGGCGATCTCGACCAGCACCGGGTGGCGCAGGTCGGTGTTCTTGAACGGGCTGTAGCCCTCGAGCACGACGCCGCGCCGGCGGTGCTCCTCGGCCACGGCGGGGTCGTACAGGGCTGGCGCCCACGGGATCTGGTTGACCTGGGGCGCCTGGCCGGTCGCGGCGGCCAGCTGGTCCAGCAGGACGGTGCTGTAGTTGCTGACCCCGACGGCGCGGGCCAGCCCCTGGTCGCGGGCGGCCAGCAGGGCCTCCCAGGTCGGGACCAGGGCTCGGGCCCGCGGCGGCCAGTGGACCAGCCACAGGTCGACGTGGTCCATGCCAAGGGCCCGGAGGCTGTCGTCGAGGGTGCGCCGCTCCTGGCCGGCGTTGCCCGGCGGCAGCTTGGTGGTGACGAACACCTCGCCGCGCGGGACCCCGCTGTCGCGGACCGCCCGCCCGACGTCCCGCTCGTTGCGGTACATGGTGGCGGTGTCGATGTGGCGGTAGCCCGCCTCCAGCGCCGTACGGACGGCCGCCTGGCAGCGGGCTCCCGTCATCTGCCAGGTGCCGAAGCCGACCAGCGGCATCGACACCTTCTGGTCGAGCTCCACCGTCGTGGGAGCGGCCATGGCGCAACCTCCAAGCGGGTGGTGTCTGACGGGATCCTAGGCACCGCCCCGGTGGGCGGCCAGGGCTCGGTCGATGAATTGCCCGGCCGAGCCCAGGTAACCCTCGGGGTCGAGCAGGCGGTCGATGTCGGCCTCCTCCAGCTGGGACCGGACGGTGGGGTCGCCGGCCAGGACCTCGCCCAGGGGCCGGCCGCTGCCGGCGGCCTGGTGGCTGAGGCGCCGCACCAGGTCCTGGGCCGGGATGCGGCCGAGGGGGCCGGCCAGGGCGGCGGCGACCGGCTCGGCCAGCAGCTGCCCGCCGGTCGCCTCCAGGCCGGCCCGCATGCGGCCGGGATGGACCTCCAGGCCGGCCAGCAGCTCCCGGGTGCGGGCGGCGGCCCCGCCGACCAGGCGGAGCAGCTCGGCCTGGGGGTCCCATTCGGCGTGCCAGGCGCCGGCGGCCCGCTCGTGCTCCTGGGCCATCGCCCCGAGCAGGGTGGCCACCAGCCCCGGGACCCGGCGGGTGGCCGCCGTGACCAGCACGGCGGTCACCGGGTTGCGCTTGTGGGGCAGGGTCGAGGAGCCGCCCCGGCCGCCGCTGGCCGCCTCGGTGACCTCGGCGACCTCGGTCTGGGCGAGCAGGGTCACGTCCAGGGCGAGCTTGCCGAGGACGCCGCCGGCGACCCCGAGCGCCCCGGCCAGCTCGGCCACCCGCACCCGGTTGGTGTGCCAGGCCAGGACCGGCTCGGCCAGCCCCAGCTCGGCCGCGTACCACCCGGCCACCTCGACCCCGTCCGGCCCCAGGGAGGCCAGCGTCCCGGCGGCCCCGCCGAGCTGGGCGGCCAGCCGCTCCCGGCGGACCCGGTCCAGGCCGGCGGCCGCCTCGTCCAGGGCGACCAGCCAGCCGGCCGCCTTGAGGCCGAAGGTGATCGGCAGGGCCTGCTGGCCGAGGGTCCGGCCGGCCATCACCGTCGCCCGGTGCCGGTCGGCCAGGCCGGCGCACGCCCCCGCCGCCGCACCCAGGTCGTCCAGGACCGGGACCAGGGCCCGGGAGGCGACCAGGGAGGCCGCCGTGTCCATGATGTCCTGGCTGGTGGCGCCGTGGTGGACCCAGCGGGCCGCCTCCGGGCCGGCCTCGTCGGCGACCGCGGCGGTGAGGTCGCGGACCAGCGGCACCACCGGGTTCCCGGCCTCCAGCGCCCGCCGGCCCAGCTCGCCGGGGTCGAAGCGGCCGGCGTCAGCGGCGGTGGCGATGGCGGCCGCGGCCGCCTCGGGCACGACCCCGGCCCGGGCCGAGGCCACGGCCAGGGCCCGCTCGGCGTCCAGCATGGCCTGGAGGAACGCCCGGTCGGTCAGCTCGGGATCGGCCCGCGACCCGCCGGACAGCGGCCCGAGCAGCCCGCCGCCCTCAGATGGCAAGGAACGGGGTCTCCTGGGCGCCCTGCAAGCGGATGTCGAACCGCAGCCGGTCCCCCTCCGGGGCCGCGACCAGCCGTTCCCGGGCCGCCGGGTCGGCGATCGAGGCCAGCACCGGGTCGGCGGCGTTGGCCGGGGCCTCGTCGGGGAAGTAGACCCGGGTCACCAGCCGGTTGAGCAGGCCCCGGGCGAACACCGACACGTTCAGGTGCGGGGCCTCCAGCCCACCGCCGGGCGCCGGCACCGGCCCCGGCTTGACGGTGCGGACCGCCCAGCGGCCCTCGGCGTCGGTCGGGCACCGCCCGAACCCCCGGAACCCGGGGCCCGCCGGCCCCCGGGGGTCGTCGGGGTGGGCGAACCGCCCCTCGGGATCGGCCTGCCAGGTCTCGACCAGGGCGTCGGCCACCGGCTCGCCGGCCCCGTCCAGCACCCGGCCGCCGATCCAGACCGCCCCCGGGGTGCCGGCGGCGACCACCTCGGGGCCGTCCGGCCAGCACAGGCCGACCGCGAAGAACGGGCCGATGGTCTGGGACGGCGTCTCCGGCAAGGTCACCCGTGGTCCTCCTCGTCCCCGAACGGCGTCGCCTGGCGGGCCTCCAGCACGATATCCCACCGCCGTCGGCCGGCGGTTGACGGGCGTCCTGCCCCGGCATACGTTCACGGTCAGACTCGGGACAAGGAGCCCATCATGCGTCGACCCCTGGTCTCGCTCGTGGCCGCAGCCCTGCTCCTGGTCGCCGCCGGCTGCGGCACCTCCGACGACGAGCCGCCCGCCGCCGCGGGCGGCACCACGCAGGTCAAGGTCGGGGTCATCCCGATCCTCGACGTTGCCCCCATCTACCTGGGCAAGGAGAAGGGGTTCTTCTCCAACCGGGGCATCGAGCTGACCATGGAGACCGGCCAGGGCGGGGCGGCGATCGTCCCCGGGGTGGTCAGCGGCCAGTTCCAGTTCGGGTTCAGCAACGTCACCTCCCTGCTGATCGCCCGGTCCCGCGGGCTGCCCCTCAAGGTGGTGGCCAACGGCGTCGCCTCCACCAGCAAGGACAAGGCCGACTTCAGCGGCGTGGTCACCCGCGACGACGCCATCAGGACGGCCGCCGACCTGGCCGGCAAGCGGGTCGCGGTCAACACCCTGAAGAACATCGGCGACTCGACCATCCGGGCCTCGGTCCGCAAGGCCGGCGGCGACCCGTCGTCGATCAAGTTCACCGAGCTGCCCTTCCCGGACATGCCGGCGGCGCTGGAGGCGGGCCGGGTGGACGCGGTCTGGGTGGTCGAGCCGTTCCTGTCGGCCACCCTCGCCCAGGGCGGCCGCCTGGTCGCCTCCAACTACGTCGACGCCGCCCCCGACCTCACCGTGGCCGTCTACTTCACCTCCGAGAAGCTCCTCCAGGACGACCCCGACCTGGTCAAGCGGTTCACCGAGGCCATGACCGAGTCCCTGGCCTACGCCGACGCCCATCCCGACGAGGCCCGCCAGGTGCTGACCACCTACACCCAGATCGACGAGGCCGTGATCCCGGACCTGACCCTGCCCAAGTGGCCGGCGGAGATCAACCGCGAGTCGGTGGAGACGCTGGCCGGCCTCGCGGTCCAGGACGGCCTGGTCACCGAGCAACCGGACGTGGCCGCCCTGCTGCCGTGACGACGGGCCGGCGGCAGCGCTGGTGGCTCGGGGCCGGCGGGCTGCTCGGCTTCCTCGTCCTGCTGGAGCTGGTGCCCCGGGCCGGCCTGGTGCCCGACCGGTACCTGCCCCCGACCAGCCGGATCGCCGGCGCCCTGGCCGCCGAGCTCGGCCAGGCGGCCTTCTGGGCCGCGCTCGGCGACACCCTCCAGGGCTGGGCGATCGGGCTGGCCGTGGCCGTCGGGGCCGGGGTCGCGTTGGGGCTGCTGCTCGGCAGCGTCCCGGCGTTGCGGGCGGCCACCAGCTCGACCATCGAGTTCCTGCGTCCCATTCCCTCGGTGGCCCTGATCCCCCTGGCCGTGCTGCTGTTCGGGACCGACCTGCGCTCCAAGCTGCTGCTGGTCGTGTACGCGTCGTTCTGGCAGGTGCAGATCCAGGTCCTGCACGGCGTGCAGGACGTCGATCCGGTGGCCATGGACACCGCCCACAGCTACGGCCTCGGCCGCTGGGCCCGCATCCGCCACGTGGTCTGGCCGACGGCCCTGCCCTATGCCGTCACCGGCTTCCGGCTGGCCGCCGCCGTCGCCCTGGTCCTGGCCGTCACCGCCGAGCTCATCATCGGCAGCCCGGGGCTGGGCCGGGAGATCGCGGTCGCCCAGACCAGCGGGGCCGTGCCGGCGATGTACGCCCTGGTGGTCGTGGCCGGCCTGCTGGGGGTCGGCGTCAACCTGGTCGCCCGGGCCCTGGAGCGCCGGGTGCTGGCCTGGCACCCCTCGACCCGCCGGGAGGCGGCCGCGTGACCGTGGCCGGCGCGGCCCGCCGGGTGCTGCTGGCCGCCGGCCTCCCCATCGCCCTGCTGGCCCTGTGGTGGGTGGCCAGCGCCGACAGCCGGAGCTTCTACCTGCCGCCGCTCCGCCAGATCCTTGAGGTCGTTCCCAGCGTCTGGGTCGGCGCCCGGCTGGTCGACGACGTGCTGCCGAGCCTGGCGCGGCTGCTCGCCGGGTTCGCCCTGGCCACCGTCGCCGGGGTCGGGCTCGGGGTGGTCATCGGCGGCTCGCCCCGGCTCCGGGCCGCCCTCGAGCCGGTGCTCGAGTTCCTGCGGGCGATCCCGCCGCCGGTGCTGGTGCCGATCTTCATCCTCGTCGCCGGCATCGGCACGACCATGAAGGTGCTGGTCATCGTCTCCGGCTGCCTCTGGCCGATCCTGCTCAACACCGTCGAGGGGGTCCGGGCCCGCGACGAGGTCCTGGAGGACACCTGCCGGGCCTACGGGATCCGCGGCTCGGCCCGGCTCCGCCACCTGGTGCTGCGGGCGGCCAGCCCGCAGATCGTCACCGGGATGCGCCAGGCGCTGGCGATCGGCATCATCCTCATGGTCATCAGCGAGATGTTCGCCGCCTCCAGCGGCCTGGGGTTCACCATCATCCAGTTCCAGCGCAGCTTCGCCATCCCCGAGATGTGGAGCGGCATCCTGCTCCTCGGCCTGCTCGGGGTCGCCCTGTCGCTGGCCTTCCGCGGGTTCGAGGGGCGGGTGCTCGGCTGGTACCACGGCCTGCGCCGCGCCCAGCGGGGCCCCTCCTAGGCGAGGGCGGCGATGTCGAAGACGCTCCAGGTCCGCGGCCTGCGCAAGGTCTACGAGGGCCACGGCCGCTCGGTGGAGGCGCTCCGTGACCTCACCTTCTCGGTCGAGGCGAGCGAGCTGGTCTGCGTCGTCGGCCCGTCGGGGTGCGGCAAGACGACCCTGCTGCGGTGCATCGCCGGCCTGCTCGAGCCGACCGCCGGGGAGGTGCTGCTCCAGGGGGAGCGGGTCGCCGGCCCCCCGCCCGACCTGGCGGTCGTCTTCCAGGAGTACGGCCGCAGCCTCTTCCCGTGGATGACGGTCGGGGGCAACGTCGAGCTGCCGTTGCGGGCCAAGCGGCTGCCCCGCGACCGCCGGGACGAGCTGGTGACCGGGGCGCTGGCCGCGGTCGGCCTCGGGGACGTGCACGGCGCCTACCCCTGGCAGCTCTCGGGCGGGATGCAGCAGCGCGTGGCCATCGCCCGCGCCGTCGCTTTCGAGCCGAACGTCCTGCTGATGGACGAGCCGTTCGCCGCCGTCGACGCCCAGACCCGGGCCGAGCTCGAGGACCTGGTCCGGTCGGTGTGGCGCCGCACCGGGGTGACGATCGTGTTCGTCACCCACGACATCGACGAGGCGGTCTACCTGGGCCAGCGGGTGCTGGTGCTGTCGTCCTCCCCTACCGTGGTCCAGGAGGACCTGGCCGTCGACCTCCCCAGCGAGCGCGACCAGCTCACCACCCGCTCCGACCCCCGCTTCACCCAGCTCCGCACCCACCTCTACGCCCAGATCCAGCAGGCCAAGCGGGGCGGCGGCGAGCCCTCGCCACCGGCCTCGCCCGAGGGGGCGGCGGCCACCCCGGGCGGCTAGCCTGCGGCCATGACCGCGTCCCAGCCCTCGACCCGGACAGC
>DATABK010000145.1:0-4316 GCA_036259695.1 Actinomycetes bacterium
CCTGGAGCGGGGCACCTACGGGACCTGCCAGGCCTGCGGCCGGCCGATCGGCGACGAGCGGCTGGAGGCGATGCCGGCCACCCGCTTCTGCGTCGAGGACCAGGCCAAGGCCGAGCGGCAGGCCGGCTATCCCGGCTCGCGCAATTGACCATTTGCGCGGCTATTTCTTAGTCGATTTCCCGCCGGGATTCTGCCCTAACCGGTCGTAGCTGTCGAACTTGACTGTCCCCATTTCCCGGTCCCGGCTAACATCCGCGCCGTACCAGCCAACTACCGCCGCGTCCGCGGCGGTACCAGCACGTGGAGCGGGGGCCGCGATGCCGGCATTCGACGTCGCGCGAAGGTGGAAGGGCCGCGTCGTCCTCGACCGGACCGGTGTCAAGCTCGGCACAGTGCTCGACGTCTTCTACGACGCCGAGAACGACGAGCCCGGATGGGTGCTGCTCGGTACGGCCGGTGCCGGCGCCAGCACCCGGCTGGTCCCGGTGGCCCGGGCCGTCGAGTACGGGAACGAGCTGCAGGTGCCCTATGACCGCGCCTTCGTCGAGGGCGCGCCCGGCATGGACCCGGGCGGCCGGCTCTGGCCCCAGGAGGAGGCCGAGCTGTACGCCTACTACGGCCTCCCCTACACCGGCGCCTCCCTGGTCGACCTGGACGAGGAGGACGAGGACGACGACGCCGCCGTCGCCCAGCTCCGGGGGTGGCCGCCCCAGGCCTAGTCGGCCTAGAACTCGCGCATGCGGGAGTTGAGCGGCGAGCCGACTCGCTGGCGCTGCTTGATGACCTTCTGCCAGTCGTTGGGGCGGGCCTCGACGTGGAAGGACGCCCCCGGCTGGGAGCCGCCGATGCGCAGCAGGCGCAGCTCGATGCCGAAGAACCGCACATCGTCGTCGCCGTGCTGGTTGAGCCAGTCGAGCACCGCCCGGTGCTCCTCGCCGATGCGGGTGGTGATCCAGACCACGGCCGAGACGTCCAGGCCGGCCGCGAAGGTGATCATCTGGCCGAGGTGCAGGTGGTCGCTCGGCTCCAGGTGGCTCATGATCGCGACCCGCCGGCCGCGGTCGGTCTGGGCGAGCAGGTCGGCGGTGAAGGAGCCGACCCCGACGTCGCGCCCGACCTCACGCAGGCCGCTCACGCCGAGCTCCTTGGCCAGCCGGTCCAGGTTGGCGGCCAGCCAGTCGGGGAAGCCGGCGCCGTCACGCTGGAAGATGGTGGCCGGGTCGACCTCCTCGATCTCGGCCAGCTGGACGGCCGCGCCCGGGGTGGCCGCGAAGCTGCCCCTCGACCGGTCCAGGTCGGCGGCGGCCGCGTTCCGCGCGGCCCGGGTGGAGCGGGAGGGGGTGGTGGGGGTGGCGGCCGTGTCGGAGTCGCCGGGGGACGCGCTGACGTCTGACTGGGTCACGCCGGATCCTTTCGTCTCGACGCAGCATGACCGCAAGAGCCTGGTGCAACGGCGCAGCGCTGGTCAAATCGCTCGCTAGCGGGCGCGCCGGGGGAGGGCGATGATGCCGCGCTTGCAGCCTTCGTGGTCCAGCCGGCCGCTCCTCTCGTCGCCGCTCCTAGCTTGGAATGGTACGAGAGCCCAGGGCCGGTGAGGAGCGCCGGACGGTGGATCCGGCGTCAGCCGTTCGGCTGATGCCGGGCGCCGACCGCCGCCGGCTCGGGGCCGGCCCCGGCCTCGGAGGTCAGGGGCACGACCGTCCGGACCGTGACCGTGAAGGTGACCAGGTCGCCGGTGGACTCGACGTCGACGGTGCCGCCGTAGGACTCGACCAGGCGCCGGACGATGTGCAGCCCGAGGCCGACTCCGGATGCGCTGCGGGTCAGCGAGGAGTCGAGCTGGACGAAGGGCTCGAAGATGCGCTGGCGGTCGGCGGCGGTGATCGGTGGGCCGGCGTTGGACACCGAGACCGCCAGCAGCGACGGCCCGGCCGGCCTGACCGCCACCCGGACCGTGGTCAGCGGGGTCGCGTACTTGAGGGCGTTGCCGAGCAGGTTGACCATGACCAGGCGCAGGGCCTCGGCGGGCATGGCCACCTCGCGGGCCGCCTCCAGGTCGACCTCCAGGTCGAGCCGCTCGCGCCCGGGCACGTCCTCCAGGTCCTCGACGACCGCGCTCACGACCCCGCGCAGGTCGGCGGCGGCGCTGCCGTCCTGCTGGATCACCTTGGAGGAGTAGACGAGGTTGTCGACCACCCGCTGGAGCCGGCGGGCCTCGCGCAGGATGCGGCCCAGGTGCTCCTTGCGCTGGTCCGGGGTCAGCCGGTCGTCGCGGGTGAGCAGCAGCTCGCCGAACCCGAGGATGCCGGTCAGCGGCGTCCGCAGCTCGTGGGAGACGACGTTGTAGAGCTCGTCCTTGAGCCGCTGGGACTGCTGGAGCTCGCGGACCACGGCCCGCTGGCCGTCGTACAGCTGGCGGAAGGAGCGCTCGGCCTCGGCCCGGCTGTCCTCGTTGAGGCGCCAGTTGGCCAGGTTGGCGGTGGCCGTGGCCAGGATCAGCAGCTCCCCGATGGCCGCCCGCAGCCATGGGCTGGACCGGGTGTCGGCCGGCGGCAGCACGCCGAGCGACTCCAGGGCGGCGGATGCGACCGCGAAGACGGCCACGAAGCCGACCGCGATCAGGAACGGGAAGCCGTCCTGGTACAGCATGACCAGCGCGATCGTGACGAAGAAGTGGAACCCGAGCTCGACCGTGCCCGCGCCGATGCCGACCAGCACACACGACGCCGACAGGAGCCCGATGGTGGCCAGGGCCGATCGCCAGCGCCGGCCGCCCGACGGCGCGGTGGCCAGCGCCGCCGAGGCGGCGACGATGACCACGCCGGAGGCGTCGTCCAGGCCGTCGCCAAAGAGCACGGCCAGCCCGATCAGCGCTGGCACGTGCAGCCAGAGGATCAGCAGGATCGCGCGATGGCGACCCCGCCAGACCTCGTCGGGGAGGGAGCGGCCCTGGGGGAGGGTGCCGCGTACCCGGCTGAGCAACCGCAACGCCACCTCGGGCTCTCTCCTTGCACGGCGACGTCAAGCCCGGCGGAGCCTACGTTGAGTTGCGTGGCGCGATCACGCGCAGTCTTTTGCAGCTTCCCTACGCAAATGTACCCGGCCCGTGCGCACCAACCGGTGCCCAACCGGCGATTGGCACGCACCGGGAAATCTCAACTACATTTTTCCCGGCCCCGAGTTCGGAGTGGGAATGTGATCCTGAAAACGGCAGTGGTACGGAAATTCCGGAGCATCGAGAATTCGGGGACCGTCCGGTTCGAGCCGGACGTGACCTGCCTGGTGGGCAAGAACGAGAGCGGCAAGACCGCCTTCCTGGAAGCCCTCCATCAGGCCAACCCGCTCGGCGGTCCCGGCCGGCGGTTCGACGAGCTGCGCGACTACCCTCGCCGGCTGCGCGGCCGGGACCGGGCCCAGATCGCCACCACCACCCCGATCTCGGCCACCTTCGAGCTGGAGGGCGCGGACCTGGAGGCGGTCGCCCAGCGGCTGGGCCCCGACGCCCTCGGGGCCAAGGAGCTCACCGTCGAGCGGGACTACTCGGGCCGCCAGCTCCTGCTGGTCGGCGACCAGCCGGTGACCGGCGAGCTGGCCGCCCTGCTCGGCGCCCGGCTGCCCCGCCTGCTCTACTTCGACGGCTACAGCGTGCTGCCCGGCCGGGTGTCGATCCCGCGGCTCCAGGCCACCGCCCCCGACGACCTCCAGCCGGGGGAGCGGACCGCCCTGGCCCTGCTGCGGCTGGCCGGGGTGGCCGCCGACGACTTCGTCGAGTCCGAGTACGAGGTCCGCAAGGCCGCCCTGGAGAGCGCCGCCACCACGGTGAGCGAGGAGGTCTTCCGCTACTGGAGCCAGAACCCGGAGCTGACCGTCGAGCTCGACCTGGATTTCCGCGAGGCCGGCCAGAACGGCAAGGGGGGCCCGCCCTTCCTGGACGTCCGCATCCGCAACCACCGGCACCGGGTCACGACCAACTTCGGCGAGCGGTCGGGCGGGTTCGTCTGGTTCTTTTCGTTCGTGGCCGCGTTCTCGGAGCTTCGCGACAGCGAGCGCCTGATCCTGCTGCTCGACGAGCCCGGCCTCGGGCTGCACGCCGCCGGCCAGGCCGACCTGCTCCGCTACCTGGACGAGCAGCTCGCCGGCGGCCACCGGTCCAACCACCAGGTCGTCTACACCACCCACTCGCCGTTCATGGTCGACGCCGCCCGTCCCCACCGGGGCCGGACGGTCGAGGACGTCGAGGGCGAGGGGACCCTGGTGCGCGAGCGCACGGGCGCGACCAGCCGTGACACCGTCCTGCCCCTGTCGGGAGCGCTGGC
>DATABK010000146.1:0-8880 GCA_036259695.1 Actinomycetes bacterium
GCTCGTTCGCCTAGGCCTGTCCTGGCCTTCCGCCTGCCCTGGGGACCGGATGTCGATGGCGGTAGGGGACCGATCGCTTGCCTCGAGGTTGCGGGCCGTACGTCGCAGGCGGCGGCAAGCTCAAGGGTCCGGTCACCGGCAGAGACGAAGCCACCGACTGTCGCCCCCGAGGGACCCCGGCGACCCGTTGTCATTCTCCGGAGTTCGCCACGCGTACAAGCCGTCGCTTGGGATGGGTGTGAGGCGGTGGCGATGCTGCAGAACTGGTCTGTCCTCCCTTGACGATAGGGATGCGTGGGCATAGAACTAGCTTCCGGTCCCGACGCCTCCGACCGTTGCTTCCCTGGAGGGTTGCGTGGCCACCTACGAGTATCGCTGCGAGGACTGCGGCGGTTTCGAGCAGCGGATGGCTATGGGCACAGCCACGGCGTCTGCGGCCTGCCCGACGTGCGGTCGGGACGCCCAGCGGGTCTTCTCTGTGCCAATGACGTCTCGGACACCTAGGCCTCTTGCCACGATGCTGGCCCGTGAGGAGGCAAGCCGCGACTACCCGGAGGTGGTCGACCGGCTGCCCCCGCGCCGACGACCACGACGGTCCGCCCCACCGAATCCTGCCCTCGCCCGCCTACCCAAACCCTAGGCAGCCGTCGCGTCGAGCGCCGGGCTGCTGCGCGTGGCTCGGATTGCTTCCCGGTGAGCGCCCAGTCTCGCCAGCACCGTCCCTGACCACCTGCTCGGACCGGACCGGAGGAGATCCAGAGCGCATGCCGGTCTTTTCGGCGACCGAGCCCCTCACCTACCGCGCCCGAGCGGCCGGTGTGGCTGTGCGCCGGCGTGGCGCTCGTGCCCGCTCCCCCCCGGCCCGCGGCTGCAGTGAGAGGGTGAATACACCAGGCACGCCAGCGCATCCACGTCGCACCAGCAAGGAAGTGCCGCTTATGCCAGAGGTCGTCTTCCGCGTCGACCAGTCCAAGTCCATGCGCGACCAGGATTCCCCCGGCCACAACCGCTGGCATCCCGACATCCCAAGTGCCGCCTTCGTCCAGCCCGGCAATGAGTTCCGGGTCGAGTGCCGGGAGTGGACCGACGCCCAGCTCGGCAACAACGACTCCGCCAATGACGTGCGTGACGTCGACCTGTCGATCTGTCACATGCTCAGCGGCCCGATCGAGGTCCAGGGCGCTGAACCGGGCGACCTGCTGGTGGTCGACATCCTCGACCTCGGCCCGGTCCCCCAGGAGACCGGACCGGCCCCCGGCCAGGGCTGGGGCTACACCGGCGTGTTTGCCAAGGCCAATGGTGGCGGGTTCCTCACCGATTGGTTCCCGGACTCCTACAAGGCGATCTGGGACTTCCACGGCCAGGACGCCACCTCCCGGCACCTGCCGGGCATCCGCTACACCGGCATCACCCACCCAGGACTGTTCGGCACCGCGCCCTCGGCGGAGCTGCTGGCGAAATGGAACGACCGGGAGCGGGCGCTGGTCGCCACCGACCCCGACCGCGTCCCGCCGCTGGCGCTTGTCCCGCTGGAGCAGGGCACGCTTGCTGGCAGACTGACGGGTTCAGAATTGGACAAGGTCGCTCGGGAGGGCGCCCGCACCGTGCCCGCCCGCGAGAACGGCGGCAACCATGACATCAAGAACTTCACCCGCGGCAGCCGCGTCTTCTATCCGGTGCATGTCCCCGGGGCCAAGTTCTCCGGTGGCGACCTGCACTTCAGCCAGGGGGACGGGGAGATCACCTTCTGCGGCGCTATCGAGATGGGCGGCTTCATCGACTTCGGCGTGGACCTGATCAAGGGTGGGATGGAGAAATATGGGATCTCCACCAACCCGGTGTTCATGCCCGGCCGCGTCGAGCCCAGGTACACCGAATTCCTGTCGTTCATCGGGATCTCGGTGGACCATGACTCCAACACGAACTACTACATGAACGCGACGCTGGCCTACAAGCGGGCCTGCCTGAACGCCATCGAGTACCTCAAGACCTTCGGCTACTCCGGCGAGCAGGCCTACCTGCTGCTCGGCTCGGCCCCGATCGAGGGCCGCATCAGCGGCATCGTTGACATCCCTAACGCCTGCTGCTCGCTCTACCTCCCGACGGCGATCTTCGACTTCGACATCCGACCCACTGCCGAGGGCCCCAGGAGGGCCGACCGAGGACAGTGCGCCGTGACGTCGTAACCACAGCCGGCCGGGCGTCCCGGAGCGGGAGCCACGACTGCGAGCGCCCGGCCAAAGCAACGGCTAACAGGTCGGCACGCGCACCCGACGGCTAGCCGGCGGCGCATCGGTGCCGGGTCTGACCGCCGGGCCGCGCCGACCTGCCGCTCGGCCGCATCCGGCCGAGCCATCGACGGAGCCAGAGAGCCATGGCAGCAGCAAGCGCGCCACGACGCGCCGCAGACACCTGGGCCAGGCTGGCCCAGACCAACCCAGCGCTCGCAAGCATCGACGCCCTCCTTCGCGGCACTGGGCAGGTGATGTTCCAGAACAATCCCCTGACCGGGCTGCTCTTCCTGGTCGGTATCTTCGTCAACTCGGCCAAGCTCGGTGGCGCGGGACTGCTTGGCCTGGCGGTCAGCACCCTGACGGCCTACCTGCTCGGCGCCGACCGTGCCCTGATCCGCAACGGGCTGTTCGGCTTCAACGGCATCCTGGTCGGGATCGGCCTGGCCTTCTTCCTCGAGTTCGAGCCGCTGCTGGCCGTCTACATCGTGCTGGGCGGGGCCGTCTCCACCATCCTCATGATGGCGCTGGCCAACCTGTTGGGCCTCTGGGACATGCCGGCGCTGACGGCGCCCTTTGTGCTCACAGCTTGGCTGCTGCTGTTTGCCGTCTACCAGTTCGCCAACATCCGCCCCAGCCCGCTGATCGCCCCGATGCCGCTGGACCCGCAGGCGACCATCCAGACCGAGCTTCGGGAGCTCCCGACCGGTCCAGGGAATGCAGGCCTGACCGCCGCCAACCTGGCCCATGGCTTCTTCCGCGGCGTCGGGGAAGTGATGTTTCAGGACAACCTGCTGACCGGGGTGATCTTCCTGCTGGCTATCCTGGTCAATTCCCGCATCTCGGCGGGGTTCGCCGCGCTGGGTTCGCTGCTGGGACTGCTCACGGCGCTGGCATTGGGCGGCAACGGCGTCCTGATCTACCACGGGCTGTACGGCTTCAACCCGGTACTGTGCGCCATCGCCCTCGGTGGCTTGTTCTTCGTGCTGACCTGGAGGTCGGCTGCTTACGCGCTGGTTGCTGCCGTGTTCAGCGCCATTGTGTTCGCTGCCTTTGTCGTGCTGCTGTCCCCGATCGGCATGCCGGCCCTGACCGCCCCCTTCGTGCTGGTGACCTGGCTGTTCTTGTTGCCCAAGGGCGCATTCAACACCCTCCAGCCGGTCGCGCTCGCCGAGGTCAGCACCGCTGAGAACACCCGTGCCAGCTACCGGGTCCGTGAAGCAGGCCCGAGCGCCACCCCTGAGCCCGGCGAGGCGACATGAGCACGCCAACCTGGCAGGTCGCGGCCTGCCAAGACCCAGGTCCAACAGTACGGCGCCTGGTTCTGGCGGCTGGCGCTCAGGACCATCCTGTCGGCTGGCACCAGGGAAGGAGAGGCCATGCTCGACTACGAGATCTTCGAACTCGGTGATGTTCGGCTGCAGATGGGCGAGACCCTCCGCGACGCGAGGCTGGCCTACCGGACCTACGGGTCGCTCAACGAGGCCAAGAGCAACGCCATCGTCTATCCCACCTGGTACTCCGGACAGCACTACGACAACGAGTGGCTGATCGGGGAGGGGATGGCGCTCGACCCAGCCCGCTACTGCATCATCGTGCCCAACATGCTCGGCAACGGATTGTCCTCCTCCCCCAGCAACACGCCGCCACCATATGACCGCGCTCGCTTCCCCCGGGTGACCGTCCACGACAACGTCTCGGTGCAGCACCGGCTGGTGACCGAGCGGTTCGGCATCCAGCGGCTTCAGCTGGTCACTGGGTGGTCGATGGGCGCCGGCCAGACCTACCAATGGGCGGTCAGCTACCCCGAGATGGTCCCGCGGATCCTGCCGTTCTGCGGCTCGGCCAAGACCAGCGAGCACAACATCGTCTTCCTGGAGGGGGTCAAGGCGGCACTCACGGCCGACGGGGCGTTCCAGGAAGGCTGGTATGAGAAGCCACCGACCAGGGGCTTGCGCGCTATGGCACGGGTGTACGCCGGCTGGGGGTTCTCGCAAGCCTTCTACTGGCAGCGGCTGTACCACACCGAGATGGGCTACTCCTCGCTTGAGGACTTCCTCATCTCCTTCTGGGAAGGCTTCTTCCTGCCCAAGGACGCCAACAACCTGCTGGCCATGCTGTGGACCTGGCAGAACGGGGACATCGGCAAGACGCCAGGCTTCGACGGCGACGTCGAGCGAGCGCTCGGCGCGATCACGGCCAGGGCGATCGTCATGCCGGCGGAGAAGGACCTCTACTTCCCGCCCGAGGACAACGCCTACGAGGTCAGGCACATGTCAAATGCGGAGCTGCGGGTGATCCCCGGCGTCTGGGGGCACTTCGCCGGCGGCGGGCTCGACGCCGACCGGACCGACACCAAGTTCATCGACGACGCGTTGAAGGAGCTCCTCACCCGGGAGGTATGACGTGCCGGTGCTGTGAGGAACCGGAGGCAAACAGCGGCCAGATGGGCCACCCGACGCGCGGTCTGGTCCTTGGCTTGAGGGGGCAGGCCGTGTGGTCGGGACGGAACCTCTGCCGCCACCAGGCGATTGACCGTGGCCGCCGCACAAACCGGCGGTGCTTCTGGAGGAGGTGGGCCAGAATGGCGTTGGCAGATGAGCTTGCCTACATGACGACGACGGAACTGGCGGCACGGATCCGGCGGCGCGAACTGTCGCCGGTCGAGGTCGTGGATGCCTTCATCGAGCGGATCGAGGCTAGGAACCAGAGCCTGAACGCCCTGGTCTATCTCGGCTTTGATGACGCCCGCGAGCGGGCCCGGGAGGCCGAGCAGGCATTGGTGTCCGGAGCCGAGCTCGGCGTACTGCATGGGGTGCCGACCGCGATCAAGGACCTGTTCGACTTCAACCCCGGCTGGCCGGCGACCTTCGGCGGCGTCAGGGCCCTCCAGGAGTACACCCTGGACATCTCCTGCGCCTTCGCCGAGCGGATCCAACGCGCTGGCGCGATCGTGCTCGGCAAGACCAACAGCCCGGTGATGGGGTTCAGGGGCACCTGCGACAACTACCTGTTCGGCCCCAGCCGCAACCCCTTCGCGCCCGCCAAGAACACCGGGGGCTCGTCAGGAGGCAGCGCCGCCGCGGTCGCCGACGGACTGCTGCCCCTGGCAGAGGGTACCGACGGCGGTGGGTCCATCCGCATACCGGCCGCCTGGTGCGGGGTGTACGGCTACAAGGCTTCCTTTGGTCGCATCCCCTACGTCAACCGGCCCAACGCCTTCTCTGGCATCAACCCGTTCCTGTTCGAGGGACCGATCACCAGGACGGTCGAGGACGCCGCGCTCGCCTTGGACGCCCTGGCCGGCTACGACTCCAGGGACCCGTTCAGCATCGACACTGGCGAGCGCTTCATGCCGGCGGTGCGGCAGTCCATCAGCGGCTGGCGGATCGCCTACAGCCCTGACTTCGACGTCTTCCCGGTCGACAAACGCGTCACTGAGGTCGTGAGCACCGCTGTGCAGGCCTTCGAGCAGGCTGGTGCGCAGGTCGAGGAGGTCCGGCTGGGCATCAACCGGGACCAGCGCGAGCTGAGCGACCTTTGGTGCCGGCTCATCATGCCGATCAACCTGGAGACGTTTGAGAACTTCAAGCGCAATGGGATCGACCTGTTGGCCGATCATCGGGACGACTTCCCGCCCGAGTACCTGCGGTGGATCGACGAGGGCTACCGCATGAGCGCCTTGGACCTCTCCCGCGACCAGCAGACCCGCTCGGAGGTCTACGACGCGATCCAGCGGGTCCTGGACGACTACCACCTGTTGGTCACCCCGACGCTGGCCTGCCTGCCGGTGGACAACGCCGACGACGGCAACACCGTCGGCCCGAGCCGCATCAACGGCGTGGAGGTCGACCCGCTGATCGGCTGGTGCCTCACCTACTTCGTGAACTTCTCCGGCCACCCGGCGGCGTCGATTCCCGCCGGCCTGGCCGAGGGGCAGCTGCCCGTTGGGATGCAGCTGATCGGCCGCCGCTACGGCGATGCGGACGTGCTGGCGGCAAGCGCCACCTTTGAGCAGATCAGGCCCTGGCAGGATACCTACCAGCTGTGTGCCGACAGGACGCTGTGATGGCGACCTACCCAGCCTCAAGAGCCCGCTCAAAGTCTGATCCCCGATCAGCTGCTAGGTGAGCGCATAACCTCACCGGAGGAGAACCGATAACTTCGGCGCCGACGGTCGAGCGTGACCTGGGATAACGACGTTCCGCACAGCGGTTCCTGGTGGTTCCAGGGTAAGGATGGGAACACCTAGCGCGCTCCAACCTGACAGGACACTAGGGGTAGCATCCCACTTGGCCTAGCAGGACCCGTCGCGGCTTCCTGGAGCGGGCCGGCGAGCGCCCTCGTGGCGGGAGCCTCGTTCTCCGACCACGCCCAGGGTGGAGGGATCTGGCCGGACGGCGCTGGCATGCCCGACCCTCAGCCGCAAGCGCCCCACCAACCAAGCTCAGGCTCCCGAGCCGGCCGATGGCCGGCAACCTTGATGCATGGCCGACGTCGTTGGCTCCACCGCTTGCCCCTCGGGGTCTCTCGGCATGCCACGGTGTCCACCGTCCCCCCCGGTTCCAAGGGCAGGGCAGACCGCCCGGCCAGGCAACAGAAGGGGACAGGACCATGATCGAGACAAGCGTCAGCTTCGCCGGCCACCTCACCGACGACCCCGAACTGCGCGAGCAGCACGGTTGAGGCGATTGCCGGTTGGCTCCCCTGGGTACCAGCCCCGCGCCTGATCTCCGGGGCCGCACGCCCCCAGAGCAAGGAGGTACCCATGCCCCAGGACGCCCACGTGCCCGGCGGAGTCGTCAGGGTCATCGAGCTGGTGGGGAGCTCCCCCAACTCCTTCAGCGACGCGGTGCGCAACGCCGTGCGGCTGGCCAGTCAGAGCCTGCCCAACATCCGCGGGGTCGAGGTGCTCTCCAGCAACGCCGACGTGGACGACGCCGGGAACCTGACCCTCTACAAGGTCCAGTGCAAGATCGCCTTCCTGGTGGAGCCCGCTCAGGTGGGCCAGACCCCCGGTTGGGACATCGCCACCAACCGGCCGACGTAGGCCATGCGTGCCAGCGCCCGCAGGGGGGACAGGGAGCGGCCGCAAGCTTAGCCGGACCATGCAAGCGTGCGCCCAATCGCTGTGGAAGGGCGATTGCGTGGTGGCCCTGGGCCGGCTCCAGTCGCGGAGCTGGACCGCGGAGGATGGCAGCGCCCGGTCGGTGGTGGAGGTCGTGGCTGAGGAGCTAGGACCAAGCCTGCGCTGGGCGACGGCCCCGACGACCACGGCTGCGAGGAGTCAGGACGAGCACCCGGTGGGTCGGCCCGCTGGGATGTGGAGCGGGTTACGCGGTCTGGGGTTGGACCGGGATGACCCGTACCGCGCGTGAGTTCCGATCGGCCACGTAGACGGCCGACCCGTCCGGCGTGATCGCCAGCCCATTGGCCGTGCCGGACCATTCGGCCGGGGAGCCGATGACCTTGTGGGTCGCGGTCTCAATCACCCACAGGGGGCGCTTTAAGGCGTTGCCTGGCCGCTGGGTCACGCAGACGTGACGGCCATCACGCGAGAGCGCCACGTCGGTCGAGCGGCCACCGAATACGTCGACGACGGCGACGATTGTGCCGGTGGCGACCTCCAACACCTGGACCAAGTCGCTGCCCTCGCTGACGGCGTAGAGATGGAGCCCGTCCGGGGTGAACGCTATTCGCCCATTGGTGACCACTCCCTCCAGCTCCTCGGCAAGCCTGGCCTTGTGGGTCGCGGTGTCGATCACCTGGGGGCTCCCGTCGTCGTCAAGCACGTAGACGAAGTCCCCGTTCGGCGTAACGGTCACTGTGGAGGGACGCGGATTCCCGCGGATGGTGGTGATGAGGGTGTTGCTGGCGGTGTCGATCACGCTGACCTTGCCCTCGTTGGGCAGGTCGAGCTCGTTCCCGGTGGCCACATAGATGTGGCGGCCGTTCGGCGTGATCGCGATGCCGGTCGAGCTACCGCCGCGGCCGCTGACGGTGACGGTCTCGACGACGGTGTTGGTGACGGTGTCGATCACGTCCACCACACCTCGGCCGTCGAAGTTGGACACATAGGCCCGGCGACCATCTGGTGTAATCACCACGCCGCTGGGTTGGTCCAGGTTGCTGCGATGGTCGATGGTGACGGTGGCGGCGACCGTGTTGGTCTGAGTGTCGATCACAGCGACCGCGCTTAGCGTCGGAAGGTCTCTGGGCTGGCCCTTCGTCAGGGTCACATAGGCGCGGTGCCCGTCCGGCGCGATCGCGACCCATCTGGGTTCCATGTCGACCGGAATCGTGGCCAGGACCTCATCTGAGGACGCCATCGCGGCCCCCCTTCCTCGTCTGGCAATGGATCGTGTCACAGCTTGACGCCAGCTTGTTGCCCATCATGTCCGCAACGAAGCGGGCTCAGGCCGGTGTCACGCTCGAGGCGGTGGATCCTACGGCTGGTCTTCGGTGTGCCGTGGGGTAGGTGACTCGGCGGTGCTCTCGCTGGCGTCCGGCTCCTTGCCCGAGTCACCGGCCGGCGCCGCACCCCGGGGTGAGCTTGTCTGCCTCGGCGGGGTTGCGCATGGCCAGCAGCGGTCCGCCGGCGACGGCCAGCAGCAGGACGGCGGCGACGACGATCGCGAGGATGTGGATA
>DATABK010000147.1:0-6773 GCA_036259695.1 Actinomycetes bacterium
CTGAATTCCTGGGTCTGGGGGTTCAGGTGGTGGAGCCGGCGGGCGCCGGCCACCCGCTTGTCGCGCAGCTGCCAGACCAGCAGTCCACGGGTGATGTCGGATTCGTAGATGCGGCCGTTGTACCAGTAGGTCGACCAGTCACCGCCGAGCTGGGTCGGCACCAGCGGCGCCGGGTCGGCATAGGCGAATTCCCTGGCCGCGGCCGGGTTGGTGAAGTCCACCACACTGACACCCGACTGGTAGTTCCCGCTCACCAGAACATAGCGCTTGCGGAGGGGGACCACGTTGTAGTTGTGGATGGTGCAGTTCTCCTCGATGGTCTGGGGGCGCGGCAGGACCCACTGGCCGAGCTTGGCGCCGGTCGCCGCGTCATAGAAGAAGGCCGACTTGTGGGTGTCGGTCTGCACCACCCCATCGGGCAGGACGGTGCCGGTCTCGGTGCACCGTGGCTCGGCCCCACCCCCCGGCTCCCAGCCGAGGATGATGACCTTGCCGTCCCAGGTGAAGGAGGCCGAGTGCCACCGGCCCGAGCCCTGGGTGAGGTCACCGACACCTGGTTCGCGGATGGTGTACAGGAACTCCGGGTCCTCCAGGCTGCCGCCTGGGAACCGGTTGCGGCCGATGTCGAAGACGTTGGTGGCGTCCGCGCTGGCACAGGCGGCCAGGTTGACCTTGCCCTGGATCACGCCCATGTCGTGGCAGCCGGGGGCGACGCCAGGCGTGACCGGGCCCTCCAGCGGTTCGGTGCGCAGCAGCCTGGCCCCGGCCGGGTTGGCCAGCGGGACCTCGACGACGTCGATCCAGTCGCAGCCGCTGGACACGTTGTTGTAGACGATCAACCGCTTGCGCTTCAGGTCCGGGGCGACGGTGGCGGTGTGGGAGCCGCATTCGGTCTCCACCGCACCGACCAGGACCGGGTCGCGCAGGTTGGAGATGTCGAACACGTGCAGGCCCTCGAACCCTTCCGGAACCGGTTGGCCGTCGCAGGTCACCCCGGCGGGGGCGGGAGAGTTCCAGGAGCGGATCAGGATGTCCCCCCAGACGACCACGTCGCCCTGGTTGCCGAAGCACTCCTGGAAGACGATCTCGCGAGGCCGGGAGGGCCGGGAGATGTCCAGGATCCGGAACCCGTCGTAGTGGCCCTGGAACGCCAGGTTGCGCCAGAAGGCCAGGTCGCTGTTGGCGGTGAAGGGGTCGATGGTGTTGGCCCTCGGCGAGAAGCCGACCAGGTGCATGTTGTCGGTGTGCTCGAACTCGCTCTCCACCGGGATGTGGCGTGCCGACGCCGGCAGCGGGAGCGCGAGGAGCGCGGCGGTTGTGGCGACGAGCACGACGATATGGGCTAGGCGTCGCATGCACCCTCCTTCAGCGGTACAGCCCGCGGTGGCTGCTACCAAGAGGAGGAGCCCGCGCCGAGACACCATGCTCGGGCTTGAGCCGCCGAACCATCGCAGGAGGGCGCATACTGCCTCTTTTCCCCGAACCGGAAGGAGTCTCCTTCCGCCGAACGGGACTGTCAAGGGACGATCGCCGGCGCTGATGGGCCGCAGAGCTCTTCAGGGCTGGGCAGTTCTCCCTGTGGTCGCCGGTGTTCGACGACGCTGCTCCTGCTGCTTGCGCCACCCGTACCGGGTCAGGCCTCGCGGCTTGTACACATTGAGCACCATGACCGCCAACAAGACCACAAGGCCGAGCCCAGGATGGAGGAGGTCGCCTCCAAGCCGGCGGACGGCGGCAGCATCCGCCGCTCGTGCGACGTCAGCCAGGGAGCTCACGGTCGGCATGTGCAACAGCAGGATGACGGTGGCGAGGATGGTCAGCACGAGTGCGATCAGGACCCAGTAGTGCCGGAACAACCCCCACGGAGTGATCAGTGACATGGCCAGCCCGCTCAGGAGGGCGGCGAGCGCCAACGGGACGATGACGAACCAGCCGGTCAACTCCATCGCGATCCAGGCGGCCCGTATCGTCTGCTCGTCTTGGCTGGTAACAGCGGAGACGCCGAGCGCCAGGTAGGCGACAACGGCGCCGATCCAGCCGACCGAGAAGGTGAGATGGGCGGTGAGCGCGAACTTGCGGAGGCCGGGTGTCACCGTCATCGGTGGCCGACCGCGGAAGGTGTGTGGACCCCGAGGCCACCGCCGAACAGCGTGAAGTCCCCTGTGACGGTGAGGGGCGGAGCTTGGATGCCAGGGGCGTGGCGGCTCGGCCCGTGGCCACCACCGGTGATGAGCATCACGATGACCACCAGGAGGACCAGGACGACCACAAGGATCAAGGGCAGCTTGACCCAGCGGGGCATGCCAGGGGGCGAAGCCCCGTCGGCTCCCACGCCGGCTGTGTCGCGACGGCGGGACGGGTCAGCCATGGACGTCTCCTCTGTCACGCCTCGTGTCATGGCGGCGGTAGCTTATCGAGACAGAGTGACCCTGTCGAGCCAGAATGTTACCAATAGCGTCGCGGCGTATACTTGGGAGCGTGCCGAGACTATGGAACGACACGATCCAGGCGCACCGTGCGGCGGTGCGCGACGCCATCCTCGACACCACCGCGGCGCTGGTGGCCGAGCACGGGCTGTTCTCCGTGACGATGTCGCAGATCGCCGAGGCCACCGGCATCGGACGGGCGACCTTGTACAAGTACTTCCCAGACGTCGAGGCGATCCTGTTCGGCTGGCATGAGCGGCAGGTCACCGGCCACCTCGACCAGCTCGCCGCCATCCGGGACCGGCCTGGCGGCGCCCGCGAGCGACTCGAAGCCGTGCTGGAGGCCTATGCCCTCATCATCCACGAGACCCACGGCCACCACGACCCCGAGCTCGCGGCCTTCCTGCACCGGGACGAACAGGTCGCCAACGCCCAGCAGCAACTCCACGGCCTGATCCGGGACCTGCTGACCGAGGCGGCGGCGACCGGCGAGCTCCGCGATGATGTCGCACCGGAGGAGCTCGCCAGCTACTGCCTCCACGCCCTCGCGGCAGCCCGCCGCCTACCCTCCAAGGCCGCGGTCCGCCGGCTCGTCACCGTCATCCTGGCTGGCTTACAGCCCCCACGCTAGCTCCCTTGCGGTGCCGACGGAGCATCGTCTTCGGGCGGTCGTCGTGCATGACGCCATGCAGCTCCAGCCCACGGTCATAGCCGGGTTGGGATCCCAGCCGCCCGGGCTCGCTACGACGTCTAGTGCGGTCGGGAGACGCCAGGGTCCTGGGTGAACTCATAGATGTTGCCGTCCGGGGCGCGAAAGTGCACCCAGGCGTTCCCACTGTCGTCGACCCCCGACTCGAAGAGGATCTCCACGCCGGCGGACCGCAACTCGGCCGTCGCGGCGTGGATGTCGTCGACCAGGAACCCGGCGACCGGGCCGGTGGTGAAGTGACGGTTGATCGGGCTGTCGGGCCCGAAGATCTCGACCTTGCTCCCGTCCGGCAGCTTCAGCATCCAGAACCCCGGCTGGTCAAGCTCCAGCCGGAGGCCCAGGACGTCACGAAAGAAGGCAACGGTGGGTGCTGCGTTGCCGGTTCGGGTCCCGACCCAGGCCAGCTTGATGATGCGCATGCCCGGACCCGTACCCGAGGTCAGGCGAGGTCAAGCGCAGCCTTGACGCTCGGCGCGGTCTCTGACTGCATGGCTGGCGCCGACGAGCGACCATCGTTGTCCTGTGGCCTGGTGTTGGACGCCGCCCTGACCGAGGCACATGGGGACGAGCACGCCGTCGACCTGGTCGCCGGGTTCTGCATCACCGTGCGCCGGCTGCTGGCCGAGCATCAGGCTCATGAGGTCAAGACCATCGGCGACTGGGCTGCCGATCGACCCGGTCTGCCGGATGGCGGTCGACCCCTGGCATGGTGTCGGCCGGCTCAGCCACGAGGGCGTGGAGTACCACTTCTGCTCGCTCGGGTGCGCTGGCGCCTTCGCCCGGCACCCAGCCAGGTACACGGCAACTGAACGCTCATCGCGAACCTCCATGCACTGCAGCGATGGCCTGGCCGATGCCGTTGAGGACGGTTGCGACCAGGAGCTGGCCGAGGCCCACTGGTCCGTTCACGGACGGCTATGCGGAGGCGATGATCGCCAAGGGCCCGACGCTGACCCCGGACCGCACCACGTGGACCGTCAGCATGTGGACAGCCCGGAGCGCGAGCGCTGGACACGACCGCGCTCCCTCAGGACGCCTGTCTCAGGCCGTGTCGGGAAGGAGGATCAGCTTTCCGCGAGCCCCTGGCTCGAGGATTCGCCGGTGGGCGGCGGCCGCCTCGCGCAGCGGCAGCTCCTCGCCGACGACTGGGCGGAGGACGCCGCTCCGCAGCTTGGCCGCCACCGCCGCGAGGGCACTCGCCGTCTCCGCCTCCGAGGCGTTCCACAGAGCGGTCCCCATGACGGTCGCCTCCTTGATCATGGTCAGCCGCGGGGTGAGCTCCAGGCGTCCACGGCTGCCGACGACCACCACCCGTCCCCCGACCGCCAGGACGCCCAGGTCCTGTTCCAGGTTCACGTCCGCGAGCATCTCCACGACCACCGAGACCCCGCGCCCACCAGTGAGGTCCGGCAGCTCGTCCAGGTACCCGGGGGCCGAGTGGTCCAGGACGTGGCTGGCGCCGGCGTCGCGTACCACCTCGGCCCCAGCCGCGGACCCGGCGGTGCCGATGACCACGGCGCCGACGTCGCTCGCCAGCTGCGTGGTGGGAACCCCGACGCCGCCGCTGGCGCCGTGGATCAGCACGGTCTCGCCCGGCCGGAGCCCGGCCTTCTGGAACAGCGCCCGCCAGGCGGTGACACAGGGGACGCCCACCGCCGCCCCCTGCCCGTACGACAGCGTCGACGGCAGCGGATGGACCCCCGCCGCGTCCACCACCGCCAGCTCCGCATACGCACCCGACCAGCCCGGCGTTCCCAGCGCCCCCACGAACACCCGGTCGCCGGGCCTCAGCCTCTCCACGCCGGCGCCCACCTTGTCGACGACCCCGGCCCCGTCGAACCCCGGCGTGTACGGCAGCTCCGGCTTGAAGAACGCGTACGTGCCTGTCCGGATGTAGGTGTCGGCCGGGTTCACCCCGACCGCGTGCATGCGCACCCGGACCTGGCCAGCCCCCGGTTCCGGCACCGGCAGCTCGCGGTACCGCAGGACCTCCGGGCCGCCGAACTCCGATGCCTGGATCCCGTGCACGCAGGCCTCCCTCCGTCAGCTCCCCCGCTCCACGATCGCGCGGGCGTGCTCCACCAGCGTCTTGCGAGGCGGCGTGAACACATCCACCTCCAGGCAGGAGGACTCCAGCGTCCGTGCGCCGTGCGGCACCCAGGGCGGGATCACCGCCACATCCCCGGGACGCATGGTCCGGAACTCCCCGTCGAGTTCGAACTCGAACTCACCCTGGAGCACGACCACGATCTGCTCCTCCTCATGGACATGGGTCGGAGCGACCGTGTGGGGCGCGAACGACACGAAGTTGGCCATCGCCCTCTCGCCGAGCACCGGCCGGAACTGCAGCCCCGGGACGAACTCGACGGCGTCGATGTCACTCACGGTCACGAACCGCCCGGGCCCCTTCGGCACCCCGCGGGCCTCGCTGCTGAAATGGGGTTCACCGCTCGCGCTGGTCATTGAGTCATCCAATCTCCGGACGGCGATCTCCACTGGGACAATCGAGCGACGCCTGTCCGGCTGACGTCGCGGAGCCAAGTGCCCACCGACCCGAGATTGAGCAGGCCATCGGGCACCATTGTCAGGTCCAGATGCGCTGCTCCAAGCAGGCGAGTCAGAGTCTTTCACACCGGTCACCGACCGGTCGCACGCAAGGGCACGACACCTCCCTACCCATTCCCAGACCCTCGGTTCGGGGTGCTGCATGTGCGGTCTCGGCCTGATGGGTGACCGTTGCCAGAGGTTTGCCAGAAACGATGCCTCGTGCTGCGACGACCAGTGCCGCATAGGTGTGCGCAGCGCCACGACCGTCCTGTGCCCGTGGCCGTCAAGCAACATCCAAAAGCGCATGGAACCGCTAACTGTGTCGTTTCGGACTTGCGAGGAATGGCGGTCATATGAAAGAAGCGCCCGTCAGCCATTGCGCTCCCTACTCGCGGTCATGGAGGAGCACCCATGCGCACTCGCCTGCCCCGGCTGTTGGCGCTCATCGCGGGGCTTGCCGCCCTGAGCCTGCCCACCGTCGCCCTCGCCCAGGACAGCGCCACCACCCTCACGGCCACCCTGACCGGGGAGGCGGAGGTCCCTGGTCCCGGCGACCCCGATGGCGCCGGCACTGCCAGGATTACCCTCGAGCAGGCTCGGGTCTGCTTCGACATGACCTGGGACAACATCGGCGGCGCCAACCAGGCCCACATCCACAAGGGTGGGCCGGGGGTGGCCGGCCCCATCGTGGTGCCGTTGTTCGAGGTTGCTGATCCCCTGCCCCCCGGGCAGAACGGCCAGGAGGGTTGCGTGGATGCCGAGGCGGCGGTGATCGACGCCATCCGCCAGAACCCGGCCGGCTACTACGTCAACGTCCATACCCCGGAGCTGCCCAAGGGCGCGATCCGGGGGCAGCTTCAGGCCTCCTCGCAGCTGCCGTTCACCGGCAGCTCCAGCCGGCCGCTGCTGGTGTTCGCGCTGAGCCTGATGGCTGCCGGCGCGCTGCTGCTCGCCGCCGTCCGCCGCCACGCGCCCGCTCACCCCCGCCGGCTGTCGCGGCCCTAGACGCCGCCCTGCCACCAGCCCCGGTCTGGCAGAGCAGGACACCGTACCAAACCGGTATCTGGAGGCGCGGCCCACCACTGGGCCGC
>DATABK010000148.1:0-2209 GCA_036259695.1 Actinomycetes bacterium
CCGGTTCTGGCCCTCGGGGAACTGCAGCGGCAGCACGCCCATGCCGATCAGGTTCGAGCGGTGGATGCGCTCGTAGCTCTCGGCGATGACCGCCTTGACGCCCAGCAGCGCCGTCCCCTTGGCCGCCCAGTCGCGCGACGAACCCGAGCCGTACTCCTTGCCGGCCAGCACGACCAGCGGGATGCCGGCCTCCTGGTAGGCCTGGGATGCCTCGTAGATGGACGTCGTCTCGCCGGTGAGGTGGTTCTTGGTGACCCCACCCTCGGTGCCGGGCACCAGCTGGTTGCGCAGCCGGATGTTGGCGAACGTCCCGCGGATCATCACCTCGTGGTTCCCGCGGCGGGAGCCGTAGGAGTTGAAGTCGCGGCGGTCCACGCCGTGCTCGCGCAGGTACTTGCCCGCCGGGCTGTCGGCCTTGATCGAGCCGGCCGGCGAGATGTGGTCGGTGGTCACCGAGTCGCCGAGCACGGCCAGGGTGCGGGCGCCGGTGATGTCCTGCACCGGGGCCGGCTCGGCCGGCATGCCCTCGAAGTACGGAGGACGCCGGACGTAGGTGCTCTCCGGGGCCCACTCGAAGGTGTCACCGGTTGGCGTGGGCAGGTTCTGCCACTGCTCCGTGCCGGCGAACACGTCGGCGTAGTCCTTGCTGAACATCTCCGCGGAGACGGCCTGGTCGATGACCCGCTGGACCTCCTGCGGCGACGGCCAGATGTCGTGCAGGAAGACGTCGTTGCCGTCGGCGTCCTGACCCAGGGGGTCGTTGTTCAGGTCGACGTCCATCGACCCGGCCAGCGCGTAGGCGATGACCAGCGGCGGGCTGGCCAGGTAGTTCATCTTGACGTCGGGGTTGATCCGCCCCTCGAAGTTGCGGTTGCCCGAGAGCACCGAGACGACGGCGAGGTCGGCCTCGTTGACCGCGTTGGACACCGGCTCGGGCAGCGGGCCGGAGTTGCCGATGCAGGTCGTGCAGCCGTAGCCGACCAGGTAGAAGCCGAGCTTCTCCAGGTAGGGGGTCAGCTCGGCCTTCTCGTAGTAGTCCATGACGACCTTGGACCCGGGGGCCAGGGTCGTCTTGACCCAGGGCTTGCTGGTCAGGCCGCGCTCGACGGCGTTCTTGGCCAGCAGGGCCGCGCCGATCATCACCTGCGGGTTAGAGGTGTTGGTGCAGGAGGTGATCGCGGCGATCACCACGTGGCCGTGGTCGACCTCGGTCTCCGTGCCGTCCTCCATGACGACCTTGGTCCGCTTGGAGGGGCGCTCGGCCACGGGGGCGTGGTCGTAGTGGTGCGGCTGCCCCTCGGCCCCGTTGCCGTGCTCGGACGGGGCGGCCGGGTCCGAGGCCGGGAAGGACTCCGCCGACGCCTCGTCGACCGACGACTCGACGCCGAACGGCTTCTCCTGTGCAGGGACGCCGGGCTTGCGGTCCTCGCCACCGGTCTGGTCGGCCTGGGCGTAGTCGGCCAGCGCCGCGCGGAAGGCGCCCTTCGCGTCGGTGATGGCGACACGGTCCTGCGGCCGCTTCGGGCCGGCGATCGACGGGACGACGGTGGCGAGGTCCAGCTCGAGGTACTCGGAGAACGCCGGCTCACGCGACGGGTCGTGCCACAGGCCCTGCTCCTTGGCGTAGGCCTCGACCAGCCGGACCTGCTCCTCGCTGCGGCCGGTGAGCTGCAGGTAGGTGATGGTCTCCTCGTCGATGGGGAACATCGCCGCGGTCGAGCCGAACTCGGGGCTCATGTTGCCGATCGTGGCGCGGTTGGCCAGCGGCACCGCGGAGACACCCTCACCGTAGAACTCGACGAACTTCCCGACGACGCCGTGTTGGCGCAGCATCTCGGTGATCGTCAGGACCAGGTCGGTGGCGGTGGCGCCGTCCGGCAGCTCACCGGTCAGCTTGAAGCCGACCACGCGCGGGATGAGCATCGACACCGGCTGGCCGAGCATGGCGGCCTCGGCCTCGATGCCGCCGACGCCCCAGCCGAGCACGCCCAGGCCGTTGACCATCGTGGTGTGCGAGTCGGTGCCCACGAGCGTGTCGGGGTACGCGAGCGTGCGGTCGCCCTCCTGCCGCGGGAAGACCACGCGGGCCAGGTGCTCGATGTTGACCTGGTGCACGATGCCGGTGCCCGGCGGGACGACCTTGAAGTCGCTGAAGGCGCCCTGGCCCCAGCGGAGGAACTGGTAGCGCTCGCCGTTGCGCTCGTACTCG
>DATABK010000149.1:0-2703 GCA_036259695.1 Actinomycetes bacterium
CCACCTCGACGACTCGTCGGAGGAGGTGGGCCGCCGGGTGCGGCTGCGCATGGCCCGCCAGACGCTGCTGACGCGCGAGCACCCGCCCCGGCTGTGGGCGGTGGTGGACGAGGCCGCCCTGTGCCGGCCGGTCGGCGGCCCCGGGGTGATGAAGGGCCAGCTAGAGCGACTGATCGACGCCGCCGAGCTGCCCAACGTCACCCTCCAGGTCCTGCCCCTTGACGTCGGCGCCCACCCGGCCATGGTCGGTTCCTTCAGCGTGCTCCGCTTCCCCGACCAGGAGCTCCCCGACGTCGTCTACCTGGAGCACCTGACCGGCGCCACCTACCTCAACAAGCCCGACGAGGTCGACCAGTACCTGCACGTCATGGAGAGCATCTGCGTCCGGGCGGCCGCACCCGACCAGACGGTGGAGCTGCTCGACCGGCTCCGCGATGAGCTCTGACCCGGCCCGCCGGGTCAGCCGAGCAGGTCGTCGAAGTCGCCGTCCTTGACGCCCGCGAGGAAGGCGTCCAGCTCGGCGTCGGTGAACACCAGAGCCGGGCCCTCGGGGTCGCGGGAGTTGCGCACGGCCACCCCGTCGCCGGGCAGCCGGGCCAGCTCGACGCAGTTGCCCTGGGCGCTGCTGCGCCCGCTCTTGCGCCACCGTGCCCCCGGCAGGTGGCCGGCGGGCACGCCGTTGTACGACTCCGAACCCTGCTCCTCAGCCGTCATCGTCAGTCCTCCGTGGGGGAATCCTCAAGGCAGATGGGGGTCTGCACTTGGCCACCGCAGTTGCATCTGCACTTGGCATTGCGCATCATAGCCCAGTCAGTCCGGCTCTCCGAAATCGGGGACCGGGCCCCGCCAGGACGCTGTCGGGAGGCCCCAGTGGCAGATGCCAGGAGCGACACCCCCGGGCTCCTCGGGCGTGCCGTCCGGGGGCTGCGCGGTGCAGCCACCCTCCGGCTCCGGCCGCGCCAGCGTCCTGCGCCCCGCCCAGCTGCTCCAGGGCCATCCCCCCACGACGGCCTGGACGCCGCCGAACAGGCGGCCCTGGAGCAGCTCGGGGCGGCCGACGGGTACGCCACCCGCTGGCCGGTCCGGCGCGCCGTCGTCCGCTCGCTGGCCGCCCGCCAGCTGGTGGTGATCGCCCCCGACTACGTGCTGCTGACCGAGGCCGGCCGCCGCGCCCTGACCACTGGGGCCCTGGGGCGCGACTGACCGCCTAGGCCAGGCGGGAGTGCTCGCCCAGCCCGGCCTCGGCGACCAGCTCGGCGGCCAGGGGCCGGCTCGCCTCGACTAGGGCGGTTGCCGGGGACGGCGACGGCGGAGCCACGCCGCGCCCATCAACTGCCTACCGCCTGGTCGAGATCGAACGTGCCTACTCGGCCTGCTGGAGCTCGCCGGGGAACACCACCCGGAAGAGTCCGTTGACCCGCTGCTCGACCACGCCGTTGGCGGCCACGTTCTGACGGGAGGTGTCGAAGCGGACCCCGCTCCAGGGCATGATCGTCTCGCGGCCGGGGATGTCGAGGTTGAGCAGCGCGGCCCGGACCCGCTGGGGGTCGGTCGAGCCGGCGTTGTCGATCGCCTCGGCGAGCACCAGCACCGCGGTGAAGGTCCCGGCCGCGATGTCGCTCATCGGCCGGCCGAAGCGCTCCTCGTACCGCTCCATCACCGCCTTGGCAATGCCGCTACGCCCGGCGATCTCCCGCGACCAGGCGGTGCTGTAGAACAGGCCCTCGCCGGCCGTGCCGGCGGCCTGTAGCACCTGCGGCTCGGAGACCCCGCCGCCGAACACGAAGATCTGCGGCGGCCGGTAGTCCATGGTGTCCATGGTCTTGAGGACCCGCACGGCGTCGCTGGCGGTCGAGGTCATGAGGAACAGCACCTCGGGCTTCTTCTCGTCGCGCAGCTCCTGGAGCTCCGGGACGAGGTTCGGCTTGTCCGGGTCGAACTTGACCATGCCGTGCTCGTCGTAGACGGCCTGGGGTGCGAGGTCGTGGAGGACCTGGTGCAGGCTCTCGCCGGGCGCGTCGCTGGTGTACAGCATGCTGATCCGCTTGGGCCGGACCTTCTCCTGCTGGAGGGTGGAGTAGATCGCCTCCCCGAACATCCGGTCCGTCGGCCCGGTGCGGAAGAACCAGGTGAGCCCGCGCTCGGTGAGGTAGCCGGCCGGGCTGTCGCCGTTGACGAAGGGGATCCCCAGCCGCTCGGTCCGCTGGCTGGCGGCCTCGGTCACAGCCGCGTCGTAGGCGCCGACCAGCCCCGCCACCCGCTCCTCGGTGACCAGGCGGTCCGCCTCGGAGGTGCCGGCGTCGGGGTTGCTCTTGGTGTCGCCGGCGACGATGGTGAGCTTGGCCCCACCAAGCCCGGCCAGCCGCTCGCTCCCAACCCCGGCCAGCGACGCCGCCCCCTCGTCGCCGTTGACCAGGGCGGCCGCCAGTTCGGCGCCGTGCTGGGCCTGGGTGCCGGCGGCCCGGCTCGGCCCGGTGGTGGGGGCCAGGACGCCGATGCGGACCTCGCTCACCGAGCTCGTCTCGTCCCCCGATTCCCCGCCCGTACACGCGGCGAGCGGGACGACGGCCGCCACCAGGGCGATCATCGACAACCAGCGCATCCTTGTCATCTTTGTCGAAACCCCCAGGTCGGAACGGTTGCGGACAGGCTGGCAGAGTATAGTCCGGGCGGTAGCCGGCATCTTGCGAGAGAGGTCGTGAA
>DATABK010000150.1:0-2575 GCA_036259695.1 Actinomycetes bacterium
CCCGCCAGGGCCTGGCCGCGGCCGCGGCCCGCCGCCGGGAGGCCGCCGCCGCCCTCGACGAGCACCACGCCGTCACCCGCGCCTCCGACGAGGCCCGGGTCGAGGCCCGCCTGCGCGCCGAGGAGCTGGGCAAGCGCATCGTCGAGGAGTTCGCCATCGACCCCGACGAGGCCATGGCCGAGTACCTCCCCGGCGAGGCCCGGCTGGCCGAGCTCCCCTCCGAAGACCCCCGCCGCCAGCCCTCCACCGAGCTGCGCCGGGTCGCCACCGCCCTGGACCGGCGCCTGACCCTGCTCGGCCGGGTCAACCCGCTGGCCCTGGAGGAGTTCAAGGCTCTGGAGGAGCGCTACACGTTCCTGTCCGGGCAGCTCCAGGACCTCAAGGAGAGCCGCCGCGACCTGCTCAAGGTGGTCAGGGCGGTCGACGAGCGGGTCCGCGAGGTCTTCGGCCAGGCCTTCGAGGACGTCGCCCGGGAGTTCCAGCGCACCTTCGGGCTGCTGTTCCCCGGCGGCGAGGGTCGCCTGGTCCTGACCGAGCCCGACGACATCCTGACCAGCGGCGTCGAGGTCGAGGCCCGCCCTCCGGGCAAGAAGGTCCGGCGCCTGTCACTGCTCTCGGGGGGCGAGCGCAGCCTGGTCGCCCTGGCCTTCTACTTCGCCATCTTCCGGGCCCGGCCCAGCCCCTTCTACGTCCTCGACGAGGTCGAGGCGGCCCTCGACGACGTCAACCTGCACCGCTTCCTCGACCTGCTCGACGACGCCCGCGAGCACGCCCAGCTCCTGGTCGTCAGCCACCAGCGCCGCACCATGGAGGCCGCCGACGCCCTGTACGGGGTTTCGATGCAGGCCGAGGGAGTCAGCAAGGTGGTGAGCCGGCGGCTACGCTCTGGCACCGTTGACGAGAACGTCAACGTCGTCGCCGCCGCAACGAGGTGAGGTAGTGGAAGGGCTGGAGATCGTCCTCGTGGTCGCCGCCACCCTGGTGATCGTGAGCCTGCTAGCCATCGTGCCCCTGGTCGCCGGCCGTCGCCGGCGCCACGACGCCGACCGGCCCGGCCCGGACGGCCAGGCCGTGATCGACCGGGAGCCCGCGGTCGGCGACGACGCCGGGCAGCCACCCGAGCCCGGCCGCGAGGCCGCCGACGTCGACCTGCCCGACGACCGGGGCGTGGCCACCGTCGCCCCGCCCGAGGAGGTCATCGCCCCGCGGCGCCGCTTCCGCGAGCGCCTCGGCCGCTCCCGGGCCGCCCTCTCCCACGGGATGTCCGGGCTGCTCAGCCGGGGCGCCGACGACGACGAGGCCTGGGAGGAGCTGGAGGAGGCGCTGCTGGCGGCCGACGTCGGTGTGGCCACCTCCACCGAGCTGGTCGAGCGCCTGCGGACCAGGGCCCGGGCCGAGCGGGCCAGCGGCCCGGCCCTGCGCGAGCTGCTCCGCAGCGAGCTGCGCGACGCGGTCGGCTCCGGCGACCGGTCCCTGGCCCTCGACCTCCTCGAGGAGCACCAGCGCCCTGGGATCGTGCTGGTGGTTGGGGTCAACGGCACCGGCAAGACCACCACCGTGGGCAAGCTCGCCCTGGCCCTGGCCGAGGAGGGCAAGCAGCCGGTGCTGGCCGCCGCCGACACCTTCCGGGCCGCCGCCACCGAGCAGCTGGTCATCTGGGGCGACCGCGTCGGCGCCCCGGTCGTCCGCCACCAGCAGGGCGCCGACCCGGCCGCCGTCGCCTTCGACGGGCTGGCCTCGGCCAGGGCCAGAGGGGCCGACGTGCTCCTGGTCGACACCGCCGGCCGCCTCCACACCAAGACCAACCTCATGGAGGAGCTGCGCAAGCTCCGGCGGGTCCTGGAACGCGAGGGCGGCCAGGTCCGCGAGGTCCTGCTCGTCCTTGACGCCACCACCGGCCAGAACGGGCTCGCCCAGGCCCGCCAGTTCACCGACGCCGTCGGGGTCACCGGCGTCGTCCTGACCAAGCTCGACGGCACCGCCAAGGGCGGCATCGTCATCGCCGTCCAGCGCGACCTCGGCATCCCGGTCAAGCTGGTGGGCCTCGGCGAGGGCCCCCACGACCTGGCCCCCTTTGACCCCGACGCCTTCGTCGACGCCCTGCTGTCCGAGGACGGCGCCTAACCCGCCTGGGACCCGAGGAGGTGGCGGCCCAGGAACCCGACCGTGATCGACCAGGCTTCGGCGGCCTGCCCGGGGGTGTGGAGCGGCACGTCGCGGTTGGCGAAGGAGTGCTCGGTGCCCGGCCAGGTGTGCACCTCGACCTCGGTGCCCCGGGCCCGCAGGGCGGCGATGAACTGCTCGTAGTATTCCGGCGGGTCGAACTCGTCGTTCTCGGCCAGGTGGAGCAGGACCGGGCAGTGGATCTTGGCCGTGTCGTCCTCGTCGGCGGCGGCGTAGTAGACGGCGGCCGCGTCGACGTCGCCGCGGGCCGCCAGGTCAAGGGCCCACATGCCGCCAAGCGACCAGCCGAGCACCCCGACCGGACCGCCGTCGGTCCGGGCCCGGACCGTCTCGGCGGCCTCGTCCAGCCGGCCCGGCGCGGCCGCCCGGTCCATCGCCCCCGCCAGCGTCT
>DATABK010000151.1:0-2928 GCA_036259695.1 Actinomycetes bacterium
GTCGGCTCGGGAAGGGACGGCTCGCGGCCGACCGAGCAGCGCGAGGCCGGCGAGCCCCAGCCCCAAGCGGGGGCCGGAGCGGCCGCGCCGGAGCCCCACCCAGCTGCAAGTGGGGCCCCTACCGGGAGGGTAGCCGACGGCGAGGAAGGTGGCGATCAGCTGTCCACACCCCCCTCGGACGAGGGCCCGGCCCCCGAGGACAAGCCGCGGCCGCAGGCGGGTGAGGGCCGATGACCGAGCAGGTCAAGGTGCTGAGCTCCCGGTGGGGGGACAACCGGGCCCATGAGATCGACCGGTTCGGCGAGCTGGACGGCTACGCCAGCCTCGACGCGGCCTTCGAGGAGTCTCCCGAGGACCTGGTCCAGCTGGTCAAGGACTCGGGGCTGCGGGGCCGGGGCGGGGCCGGGTTCCCGACCGGGATGAAGTGGGGGTTCCTGGCCAAGGGGACCGGCAAGCCGACCTACCTGGTGGTCAACGCCGACGAGAGCGAGCCCGGCACCTTCAAGGACATGGAGCTGCTGGAACGCGACCCGCACGCCCTGGTCGAGGGCGTGATCGTCTCCTCGTACGCCATCGGCTGCCGCAACGCCTTCATCTACCTGCGGGGCGAGTGCGGCTGGCCGGGCCGCCGGCTCCAGGGGGCGATCGACGCCGCCTACGACAAGGGCCTGCTCGGCCGCGACATCAAGGGCTCCGGGTTCGACCTGGACGTGATCCTGCACCGGGGCGCCGGGGCCTACATCTGCGGCGAGGAGACGGCCCTGCTGTCCTCGCTCGAGGGCCAGCGCGGCCAGCCCAAGCTGCGCCCGCCGTTCCCGGCCGTCGAGGGCCTCTACCGGGCCCCGACCACGGTCAACAACGTCGAGACCATCTCCACCGTGCCCTGGATCATCCGCAAGGGCGTGGACTGGTTCCGCTCCATGGGCTCGGAGAAGTCGCCCGGCCCCAAGCTGTTCAGCGTGTCGGGCGACGTCGTCAGGCCGGGCAACTACGAGTTCCCCCTGGGCGTGCCGGCCCGCGAGGTCATCCTGGACGCGGCCGGCGGCCTGCGCGACGGCAAGACCCTCAAGGCCTGGACCCCCGGGGGCAGCTCGACGCCGATGCTGACCGCCGACCACCTCGACACCCCGATGGACTTCGAGGGCATCCAGGGCGCCGGCAGCCTGCTCGGCACGGCCGCGGTGATGGTCTTCTCCGAGGACGTCTGCATGGTCAGGGCCTGCCTGAACTTCACCGAGTTCTACGCGCACGAGTCCTGCGGCAAGTGCACCCCCTGCCGGGAGGGCACCGACTGGATGCGCAAGATCCTGGGCCGGCTGGAGTCGGGCCAGGGCCGGCCCGACGACATGGACACCCAAGGACATCTGCGACTCGATCTTCGGGCGCTCCTTCTGCGCCCTCGGCGACGGGGCGACCAGCCCCATCGTCTCCGCCCTGAAGTTCTTCCGTGACGAGTTCGACGAGCACGTCAGCGGTGGCGGCTGCCCCTTCCCGGGGGCGCGGGTCACCGTTGGCGCCCACTAGGAGCCGCATGCCCGACAAGCCCACCACCGTGAAGGTCACCATCGACGGCCAGGAGCTGGAGGTCCCTCCGGGCACGCTGGTGATCCGTGCCGCCGAGCAGCTCGGCACGATCGTCCCGCGGTTCTGCGACCACCGGCTGCTGGCCCCCCTCGGGGCCTGCCGCCAGTGCCTGGTCGAGGTGGCCGGCCAGCGCAAGCCGCTGACCGCCTGCACGACAACGGTCACCGACGGCATGGAGGTCAAGACCCAGCTCACCTCCGAGGTGGCCAGGGCCGGCCAGGAGGGCAACCTGGAGCTGCTGCTGATCAACCACCCGCTCGACTGCCCCATGTGCGACAAGGGCGGCGAGTGCCCGCTCCAGGACCAGACCCTGGCCCACGGCCCCGGCGAGACCCGCTTCGTCGAGACCAAGCGCCGCTACGAGAAGCCGATCAAGATCTCCGAGACGGTCCTGCTCGACCGGGAGCGCTGCGTGCTCTGCGCCCGCTGCACCCGCTTCTCCAACGAGATCGCCGGCGACCCGTTCATCGAGCTGTTCGAGCGGGGGGCGCTTGAGCAGGTGGCGATCTACGAGGACGAGCCCTACGAGAGCCACTACAGCGGCAACGCCGTCCAGATCTGCCCGGTGGGGGCGCTGACCTCGCCGTCGTACCGGTTCCAGGCCCGGCCCTTCGACCTGGCCTCCACCGACGCGGTCTGCAACCACTGCTCGTCGGGCTGCAACCTGCGCATCGACGCCCGCCGGGGGCTGGTCACCCGCCAGCTGGCCCGCGACAACGACGACGTCAACGAGGCCTGGAACTGCGACCGGGGCCGCTACGGCTTCGCCTACGCCCAGTCGCCCCAGCGGGTCCTGATCCCGCACCTGTCCGAGGACGGCAAGCTGCGGACCGCCTCCTGGTCGGAGGCGCTGCGCCGGGCCGCCGACGGCATCCGGGCGGGCAAGGCCAAGGGGGTCGGGGTCCTGGTCGGCGGCCACCTCACCGACCAGGACGCCTACGCCCTCCAGAAGCTGGCCCGGGTCGCCCTGGGCACCAACAACGTCGACGCCCGCTCCTGGCCGGAGGACGAGGCCGGGGCGGCCGCCGCCGCCCAGGTCGCCGGGCGCGGCCCCGACGACGGCGTGCCCACCTACCGGGACCTGGAGGCGGCCAGGGCCGTGGTCGTGGTCGACCTCGACCCGCACGAGGAGTCGCCGATCCTCTGGCTGCGGCTGCGCAAGGCCGCCCTGCGCCGGGGCGTGCCGGTGGTCGCGGTCGGGTCCCGGCCGGGGCGGCTGGCCGAGTTCGCCACCGTGGTCGCCACCCGGCCCGGCGGGCAGGCCGCAGCCTTGGAGCGCCTGGGCCGGGGCGATGGCCTGCCCGAGGGCGAGGGGGAGGTGATCGTCCTGGCCGGCTGGCGGGG
>DATABK010000152.1:0-4287 GCA_036259695.1 Actinomycetes bacterium
CCTTGACCACCGGGCTCTGGGTGGTGGGGGCGGCCGGGGCCGGCGCGGCCGGCGGCCGGGTCGCCTTGGGCGCCGCCCCGTCTGCCCGCAGCGGGAGCAGCTCCAGCAGCAGGACCCGGTCGGTCACCGCCAGCTCGATGGTGTCGAGCTGGCGCCCGGGTGGGCCGGTGAAGCTGTGCTCGGCGGTGGTCCCGAGCTCGGGCACGAACGCCCGCGCCCCGGCCACCGGCTTGTCGAGGGCGACCGTGACCTGCTGGGCACCGACGGCCAGCTCCCGCCCGGAGGCCGGGTCCCAGCCGGGCTGCTCGACCCACAGGGCCAGCCAGAAGTGGCCGTCGGCCTTCTGGAGCAGGCGGTGCTGGACGGCGTCGACGTTCCCGGCCAGCCGGAAGTCGAGGTGGTCGGGCTGGGGCTGCTTGCCGCCGTCGTCGAGCAGGGCGAGGAGCCTGGCCACGGCGTGGTAGGCCGGGGTGGGGGCGCCGGCCGTATCGAGCAGGCCGGGTCCGGCGTCGGTGCCGCCACCCGCAACGTAGGTGCGGACGGCCAGCCCGGCATTGGCCAGCAGCAGCCGCGGCAGGTACCGGGCCGCGACCGCCTCGGGCACCCCGGCCCCGAGGCTGGCCTCGGTGACCTGCACGGCCCCGTCGCCGGAGCCGAGCTGGTCGGCGGCGCAACCCGGGCACTGGCCGTCCAACTCCAGCCGGACGGCCTGGTAGTCGGCGCCGGGGCCGCTGCCGAGCACGGCCACCCCCGGGAGGCGGGGATGGGCGGCCACGGCCCGCCGCAGCCGGCTGGGGCTCGTGCCGGCCGGGGCCTCCAGGGCGGCCACCGCCGGGCCGAGCGACGCGGCCGTCCCGGCCGCCGCCTCGGGGTCGGCGTCGTCCCCGACGACCAGGTCGAGCCGGAGCTCGGCGCCGGCCAGGGCCCGCAGCCCCTCCAGGGCGGGGTCGCCGGGCTCGGTGGCCGCCGGTGCGCGGACGTGGCCGATGCCGGCCGCCTGGAGCCGCTGGGCCACCGCCCAGCCGGCGGCGGCGTCGGCCGGGGCGACGTTCACCCCGACGCTGTCCACGAACGCCCCGGCGGCCATGGCCAGCTGCCGGTCGGCCTGCGGCGCGGCGGCGGCCCGCGGCCTGGCGGCGGCCGTGGCCCCGGTCCCCAGGCAGGCCAGTACCACCAGCGCGATGCCGGCCAACAGGGGACGCAACCGCTGCATTGAGCCTCCGGGCAGGCGGGGGGATACGCCGGATCGGCGCCGCATGCCCCTCTATCGTGAGCACAACGGATCGGGTCAAGCAAGCGCGCCAACTCCGACATCGCCGCGGCTTCCGCCCGGTGGCGCCGTGACCTGCCGTGACAGGGTCACGACGGCTAGGCTTGAGCCCCCTGAAGGAACTCATTAGAGAAGGTTTCCCGTTGCCGATCCCCGGCCCGTCGCGCTGGCGGTTCCCCGACCCGGCCACCGCCGGTGAGGACGGGCTGGTCGGGATCGGGGCCGACCTGGAGCCGGCGACCCTGGTCGACGCCTACCGCCATGGGATCTTCCCCTGGCCGCACCCGGGGGCGCCGCTGCCCTGGTTCTCCCCGGACCCGCGGGGGGTGATCCCGCTGGACGGGGTGCGCTGTGCGCGGTCGCTCCGGGCCCGGCTGCGCCGCTCGGGCTGGGAGACCACCGTCGACCGGGCCTTCGCCGCCGTCCTCGCCGGCTGCGCCGACCGGCCACGGGAGCAGCGCAAGGGCGGGACCTGGATCACGCCGCCGATGCGCGACGCCTATCAGCGCCTCCACGACCTGGGCCACGCCCACAGCCTGGAGGTGTGGGACGGCGACGAGCTGGTCGGCGGCCTCTACGGCGTCGCGGTGGGTGGGGTGTTCACCGGCGAGTCCATGTTCCACCTGGCCACCGACGCCTCCAAGGTGGCCCTGGTCGACCTGGCCGCCCGCCTCACCCAGGCCGGCGGCTGCCTCATCGACGTCCAGATGGTCACCCCCCATCTGGCCAGCCTGGGCGCCCGCGACCTGCCCCGGGCCGAGTTCCTCGACCTGCTGGCCCGGGTCCGCGACGAGCCCGTCCGCCTCCTCACCGACCGCCTGCCCGTCGCCCGGCTCGGCTAGGATCGCCCCATGCGCGGGACGATGACCGGGAAGATCCTCGAGGAGCACCTGGTCTCGGGGCGGCTCGAGGCAGGCTCCGAGATCGCTCTGCGGATCGACCAGACGCTGCTCCAGGACGCGACCGGGACGATGGCCTGCATGGAGTTCGAGGCCCTTGGGCTGGACCGGGTCCGGGTCGGCCTGGCCGTGCAGTACGTCGACCACAACATGCTCGGCTTCGACCACCGCAACGCCGACGACCACCTGTTCCTCCAGGGCTGCGCGGCCCGCTACGGCCTCCACTACTCGCGGGCCGGCAACGGCATCTGCCACCAGGTCCACACCGAGCGGTTCGCCCGCCCGGGGGCGACCCTGCTGGGGGCGGACTCGCACACGCCGACCTCGGGGGCCTGCGGGTCGGTCGCCATCGGGGCCGGCGGCCTGGAGGTCGCCCTGGCCATGGCCGGCTACCCGTTCCAGACCCCGACCCCGGTCGTGGTCGGCGTGCACCTGGAGGGCGAGCTGCCGCCCTGGGTCGCCTCCAAGGACCTGATCCTGTGGCTGATCCGCAAGTACACGGTCAAGGGCGGCCTCAACCGCATCTTCGAGTTCACCGGCCCGGGCGTGGCCACCCTGCCCGTGACCCAGCGGGCCACCGTCTGCAACATGATCACCGAGCTGGGCGGGACCACCGCGATCTTCCCCTCGGACGAGCAGACCCGCCGGTTCCTGGCCCGCCAGCGGCGCGAGGACCAGTGGGTCGAGCTCGGGCCGGAACCGGACGCCACCTACGACGAGGAGGTCCACGTCGACCTGGGGGCCCTGGAGCCGCTGATCGCCCGGCCCCACCAGCCCGACAACGTGGTCCCGGTGGAGGAGGTCGCCGGCACCCCGGTGTTCCAGGTCTGCTTCGGCTCCAGCGTCAACTCCTGGTACGAGGACCTGGCCATCCCGGCGGCCATGCTGGCCGGCCGGCACCTGCCGCCGACCACGGTCGGGACGGTGTCGCCGGGCAGCCGCCAGATCCTCACCACCATCACCACCTCGGGGGTGCTGGCGGACCTGGAGCGGGCCGGCCTGCGCATCCTCGAGCCGGCCTGCGGGCCCTGTGTCGGCATCGGCCAGGCGCCGCCGACCGGCAAGGCCAGCGTCCGCACCTTCAACCGCAACTTCAAGGGCCGCTCGGGCACGGTCGACGACCAGGTCTACCTGGCCTCCCCGGCGACCACGGCGGCCACCGGCCTGCACGGCCGGATCACCGACCCCCGCACCCTCGGCGACCCGCCGCGGGTCGACGACCCCGACCCGGTGGTCGACGACTTCATGCTGCTGTCCCCGCCGCCGCCCGAGGAGGCTGAGCGGATCGAGATCATCCGCGGCCCCAACATCAAGGAGCCGCCGATCCCGCCGCCGCTGCCCGACGAGTTCACCGGACGGGTGCTGATCGTCCTGCCCGACAACGTCTCCACCGGGTCGATGGCCCCCGACGGGGCGATCGTCATGGCCGACCGGTCGAACGTGCCCGCGATCGCCGAGTACACCTTCATGAAGGAGGACGCCGGGTTCGTGCGGCGGGCCAAGGACTGGCAGGGCGGGTTCATCGTCGGCGGCGACAACTACGGCCAGGGGTCCAGCCGCGAGCACGCCGCCCTGGCCCCGCTCGCCCTCGGGATCCGCTGCGTCCTCGCCCAGGGCTTCGCCCGCATCCACCGGCGCAACCTGATCGCTCAGGGCCTGCTCCCGCTCACCATCGACCAGCAGACCCACGACCGGCTGGAGGTCGGCGATCAGCTCTCGGTCCCCGGCCTCCAGGAGGCCGTCGAGGGCGGGTCGGGCGCGGTCGAGGTGCGGGTCGAGGGCAAGGACGGGTTCACCGCCGCCATGGACCTGTCCCCCCGCGAGCGCAACATCGTCCTGGCCGGCGGTGTTCTCAACCAGCTCCGCGAGCAGGAGGAGCAGCGATGAGCGCGGAGGGGCTCGGCCGGAGGGGTCCGGGGAACCCCGAAGGGGTGCCCCGGTCGGTCGGGCAGCAGTTCCAAGGGGGTGCCCCGATGGACCGGGACGTGTTCGCGGCCATGGACCAGGCCAGGCGGCAGGGGCGGACGGTGGTCATGGGAACCACCGTGCGGACCGAGGGCGACCCGCCGTCGGTCCCGGGGAACCGGGCCCTGTTAGGGCCCGCCGGGGCGCTCCAGG
>DATABK010000153.1:0-3768 GCA_036259695.1 Actinomycetes bacterium
CGCCAGCCAGCACCTGGACGTGATGCGCCACCGCCGCCAGTGGTTCCACCGGATGGCCGACCCGTACCTGGCCCTGTGGTGGGTGCCGGCCGGCACCATCCCGACCGTGGCCGAGGCCAAGCAGCGCCTGGAGCTGCTGGCACGCCAGGGCCCGACCGCCGGCGCCTTCACCTTCCGGGCCCCGTTCCCCGAGCCGGCCGACGCGGCGCGCTAGCGCCCAGCGGCGCCGTTGGCGGCCAGGATCCGCTCCAGCAGCTGGGCCACCCCGTCCTCGACGTTGGCCGCCGTGACCTCGTCGGCGGCGTCCAGGACCACCGGGGTGGCGTTGGCCACCGCCACCCCGGTCCCGGCCCAGCGCAGCATGGCCAGGTCGTTGGGCATGTCGCCGACGGCCACGACCTCGGAGGCGTCGACGCCGAGGCGGCGGCAGAGCCCCTCAAGGGCGAAGGCCTTGGTCACCCCGGCGGCTGAGATCTCGACCAGCCGCAGGCCGGCCCAGGTGACCACGGCGTCCTCGCCAACGGCCTGGCGGGCCCGCTCGGCGAACTCCTCGAAGGGCAGGCTCGGGTGGCGGGCCAGCAGCTTGATCACGGGGCCGGTGATGAGCTCGAGGGCGTCCGCCTCCAGGGCCTCGGGCCGGACGGGGGTCGGGTCCTCGGCCCAGCCCGGCTCGCGGCCGTGGCTCGTCTCCAGCTCGACCGCGAACAGCACGCCGGGCACGGCCTCGCGGAGGGCGTGGACCAGCCGGGCCGCCACCTCCGCGGCCAGGGGGGTGGCGTCGACCATGGTCCCGGCGTCCAGGTCCCAGACCAGGGCGCCGTTGGCGCAGATGGCGATGCCGCCGACCCCGATCCGCTCGGCGATGGGGCCAAGGCTGCGGGGCTGACGGCCGCTCACCAGCACCACCGTGATGCCGGCCTCTCTAGCCGCGGCCAGGGCGGCCCGGGTCCGCTCCGAGACGGTCTCGTCGGGCAGCAGCAGGGTCCCGTCCAGGTCGCTGGCCACCAGCCGGATGCCGTCCATGGCTCCCACCCTACCCGCGGGGAGGAAACCGGTCGTGCCGTCGGCGGCCCTTGTGCCATCCTGGGCGGTCCGTGCGCGCGTACCTGGCCCTGCTCGCCGCCGGCTTCCAGCGCCAGACCTCCTACCGCCTGGCGCTGGCGGCCGGGCTCACCACCAACGCCTTCTTCGGGGTGGTGCGCACGGCCGTCTTCTTCGCCCTGTACCGCGAGCGCGACCAGGTGGCCGGGCTCGACGTGGCCGACGCGCTCACCTACGTGTGGATCCTCGAGGGCCTGTTCGCGGTCGTCTGGGCGCCCTGGTTCTGGGAGCTGGCCGAGGCCATCCGCTCGGGCGAGTTCGTGGTCGAGCTGCTGCGCCCTCGCGACCCGTACCTGCGGCTGCTCGCCTTCGACCTCGGCCGGACCCTCAGCGTGCTGGCCCTCCGGACGGTCCCGACGCTGGCGGTGGCGACGCTGGTGCTGCCGCTGCGCCTGCCCGGCACCGTCGGCGGCCTGGCCCTGCTCGGGGTCAGCATGGTCCTGGCCGCGGTGGTGAGCTTCCAGCTCCGCTTCCTGTTCGGCTCGGCCGCCTTCTGGACGCCCGACTACCGGTCGCTGTTCATGCTCGTCTTCCCCGTGCTCTGGCTGCTCTCGGGGTTCGTGGTCCCGGTCGACTTCTTTCCCGGGCCGCTGCGGGCCCTGGTCGACTGGAGCCCGCTGATACCGCTGCTGATGGCGCCGGTCCGGGTGGCCACCGCCGGCGCCGGGGTGGCGGTGGCGACGCAGGTCGCCTGGGTGGCGGTCCTGTGGCTGGCCGGCCGCCTGGTCCTGGCCACGGCCAGCCGCCGGCTGGTGGTCCACGGTGGCTGAGCACCTGGGGGTCTACCTGCGGCTGGCCGCCGCGTCGGTCCGGGCCACGGCCCGCCGGCCCGCCTACCTGGCCGCCCGCACGGTGTCGGCCGGGCTGATCGTGGCCATCGAGGTCGCCGGGGTGCTGCTGATGCTGGACCGCTTCGGCTCGATCGGCGGCTGGCGCCCGGCCGAGGTGGTGCTGCTGTTCGGGCTGGCCTTCACCGCCCAGGGCCTGGCCCTGGTGTTCGGCGACACCCTGGAGGCGGACAAGGTGTCGCAGCTGGTCCGCCGCGGGACCTTCGACCAGGTCCTGACCCGGCCCACCTCCCCGCTGGGCTGGGTGGTGGCCAGCTACGTCGACACCCGGTTCGTCGGCCGGATGCTGGCCGGGGCGGCGACCGTGGTGTGGGCGACCGACCGGGCCGGGGTGGCCTGGACGCCGGGCCGGGCCCTGCTGGCCGCCCTGGCCGTGGCCTGCGCGGCCGCCATCATCTTCGGGGTGCTGCTGGTCGCGGCCGGTTTCACCTTCGTGACCGTCCAGGCCTCGGAGGCGGCCAACGTGCTCCTCTACGGCGGCCAGTACCTGGCCAGCTACCCGATGCAGATCTACGGGTCGGCGCTGCGGTTCGTGTTCGTGTGGGTGGTGCCGCTGGGGCTGGCCATCTACGTGCCCGCCCTGGGAGTGCTGGGCCGGCAGGGGCCACCCGGGCTGCCGGGCTGGCTGGCCTGGCTGTCGGCCCCGGTCGCGGCGGCGTTCCTGGCCCTGGGCGGGCTGGCCTGGCGGGCCGGCATCCGCCACTACGTCGGGACGGGATCGTGAGTAACGTTGTGATCGAGGTTGAGGGTCTGCGCAAGCGGTTCCGGACCCGCCGGGGGACGGTGGAGGCGGTGGCCGGGATCGACTTCGCCGTGCGGGCGGGCGAGTTCGTCGGCTACGCCGGGCCGAACGGGGCCGGCAAGTCGACCACGGTCAAGATGATGAGCGGGATCCTGCTGCCCACCGGCGGCCGGGTCGAGGTCTGTGGGCTGGTCCCCTGGCGGGAGCGCCGGCGGCTGGCCCGGCGCATGGGGGTGGTGTTCGGCCAGCGCACCCAGCTCTGGTGGGACCTGCCCCTGGAGGAGTCGTTCGAGCTGGTCGGCCACCTGTACCGCATCCCTGCGGCCGAGCGGGCACGGCGGCTGGCCCGCCTCGAGGAGGTGCTGGCCCTGGGGCCGCTGCTGGGCGTCCCGGTGCGGTCGCTGTCGCTGGGCCAGCGGATGCGGGCCGAGCTGGCCGCGGCCGTGCTGCCATCGCCCGAGGTGCTGTTCCTGGACGAGCCCACCATCGGCCTGGACGTGGAGGCCAAGGTGGCGGTGCGTGACTTCCTCCGCGAGCTCAACGCCGAGGAGGGCACGACCGTCATCCTGACCACCCACGACCTGGACGACATCACCCGGCTGTGCAACCGGCTGATCGTCATCGACCACGGCCGCCTCGTCTTCGACGGCACCATCGACCAGCTGCACGCCGCCTACGGCAGCACCCGCATGCTCCTGGTCGACCTGGCCGACCCGGCGGCCACCCTCGTCCCCGGGCCGGGCTGGGCCGGCGCCCAGGTCGTCCGGGCCGAAGGGCACCGCCGCTGGATCCGCTTCGCCCGCGACCAGATCTCGGCCGCCGACCTGGTCGCCCTCGTCCTGGCCGAGCACCAGGTGCTCGACCTGTCGATCATGGAGCCCGACATCGAGGACGTGATCCGCCGCATCTACCGCGGCGAGCGCGGCCGGTAGGCCGGAACGGCGCCGGTCCCGGCACGCTGGCCGTGGGCGGGGTCGGCGCCAGGACCTGGCGGCTGGAGTGGTGAGCGACCACGTCCTGGAGCTGCGGGTGGTCACGGGCCGGGGGGAGCTCCGTACCTGCTCCCCGGACCGCGAC
>DATABK010000154.1:0-2114 GCA_036259695.1 Actinomycetes bacterium
CCTGGAGCCGGGCCGCCGCCTGGTGCGGGCCCCGCGGCGGGGCCGGCCGGCTGGTGCTGCAGACCCGCCACGGCCGCCACCACGCCGTCCAGGCCCTGGTCCGCTGGGACCCGGCGTTCTTCTGGCGCCACGAGCTGCCCCGCCGGGTCGAGCTCGGCTTCCCCCCGGCCCGGCGCCTCGTCCTCGTCGAGGGGCCCGACCCGGGCGAGGCCTCGGCCGCCCTGGCCGCCCTGGCCGCCGCCCTCGGGCCCAAGGTCGAGCTGCTCGGCCCGGCGGAGATGGGCAGAGGCTGGCGTATCATCGCCAAGGTCGAGGACGCCGAGTCGGCCGCCAGGGCCCTGCGCCCGCTGCTCGTCGAGGCATCCCGGGCCGGCAGCCCGCGTCTGTCGGTCGACATCGAGCCCCTCGAGGTCCTCGCCGCCCCCCGCTAGCACGCCTGTCGAGAAGGAGAGAGCAACCCCGTGGCAGTGCTCGAGATCCGGCTGTTCGGCGACCCGGTCCTGAAGCAACGGTCGGACCCGGTGACCCGGTTCGACGCCGAGCTGGCCCGCTTCGGCGACGACCTGCTGGAGACCCTGCGGTTCGCCCACGGCGCCGGCCTGGCCGCGCCCCAGGTCGGGGTGCTCAAGCGCATGTTCGCCTACGACATCCCGCCCGACTCCGAGACCGGTGAGCACCCGTTCGGGGTGCTGGTCAACCCGGTCATCACCCGCTGGGAGGGCGAGCAGGACGGCGAGGAGGGCTGCCTGTCCTTCCCCGGCCTCTACTACGCCTGCAAGCGGGCCATGGAGGTCACCGTGCAGGCCGTCGACGTCCGCGGCCAGCCCCTGAACGTCGAGGGCGACGGGCTGCTGGCCCGGTGCATGCAGCACGAGATCGACCACCTGGACGGGGTCCTGTTCATCGAGCGGCTGTCCCGGGGCGACCGCAAGCGGGCCCTCAAGCAGTGGCGCGAGCGCGAGCTCGACCTCGAGCTCGACGGCATCGCCCCGCACCTGCACCGGTCCGACCTCACCATCAAGCCCGACAAGACCCTGTAGCGGGCCGGGCGTGCGGGTCGTCTACCTGGGCACGCCGGCGGCGGCCGTGCCGCCGCTCGAGGCGCTGCTCGCGTCCGCCCACGAGGTGGTCGCGGTCGTCACCCGGCCCGACCGGCCCCGCGACCGTCGCGGCGGGACGCCGCTGCCCTCCCCGGTCAAGCAGGCCGCCCTGGCGGCCGGGCTGCCGGTGCTGGAGCCGCCCGGCGGCCGCGACCCCGAGCTCCCCGGGCGGCTGGCCGACACCGGGGCCGACATCGGGGTCGCCTGCGCCTTCGGCTACCTGCTGCCCGACCCGGTGCTGGCCGCCCTGCCCAGGGGGATCGTCAACCTCCACTTCTCGCTCCTGCCCGCCTACCGGGGGGCGGCGCCGGTGCAGCGGGCCCTGCTCGATGGGGCCGAGGTGACCGGGGTCACCACCTTCCAGATCGACGCCGGCATGGATACCGGGCCGATGCTGCTGGCCGCCGAGGTCCCGGTCGACCCGGACGAGGACGCCGGCGCCCTCACCATGCGGCTGGCCGAGGTCGGGGGTCGCCTGCTCACCGAGACCCTCGACGCCCTGGAGGCCGGCCAGGTCGAGCCCCGCCCCCAGCCCGAGACCGGGGTCAGCCTCGCCGCTAAGGTCACCGGCGACGAGGCCCGCCTCGACTTCAGCTGGCCGGCCCGCCGCCTGGCCAACGCCGTCCGGGCCTTCACCCCCGCCCCCGGCGCCTGGACCACCCACCGCGGCCGCCGGCTCAAGGTGATCCGGGTGGCCGTCCCCCCGGCGGACGGGACCGGCCGCCTGGATCCGGGGCGGCTCGCCGTCACCCCCGACGGGCGGCTGCTCGTCGGGACGGCCGACGGTGCCCTCGAACTGGTGGAGGTGCGGCCCGAAGGGCGGCGGGCCATGTCGGGGGCCGAGTTCGCCCGCGGGGCCCGGATCGGGGCCGACGACTGGCTGGGCCGATGAGCGCCGACCGGCCCCGCGGGCCACGCCGGTCGCGCCGGCCCGCCCCGGGCACCTCCAAGAGCAGCGGACCCGCCGGGGGCACCGCCCGACCTCGGGCCCGGCCGCCCGCCACCGCTCGGGAC
>DATABK010000155.1:0-3771 GCA_036259695.1 Actinomycetes bacterium
CGTCCTGGCCGAGGCCAGGGAGCGGCAGAAGGCGGCGACCCTGGCCGCCACCGCCGCCCACGGGGCCCGCAGCGCCGCCGCCCAGGCCCTGGCCGGGGCGGCCCGCCTCGCCCAGGCCCGCCAGGACGCCCTGGAGGCGGCCCGGGCCCAGCACGAACGGGTCGCCGGGCTGGAGGAGGAGGCCGCCTACCTGCACCGGCTGGTCGACCTGGTCGCCGGGTTCCGGCTGCACCTGGTCAGCCGGCTCGGGCGGCGGCTGTCGGTGGAGAGCGCGGCCCTGTTCGCCGAGCTCACCGACCACGAGTACCAGGACCTGGTGGTCGATCCCGAGGACTACGCCATCCGCATCGCCGACGCCGGCACCGAGTACGAGCTGTCGCGCTTCTCCGGCTCCGAGAACGACCTGGCCAGCCTGTCGTTGCGGGTCGCGGTCAGCCTGGTCATCGCCGAGAGCGCCGGCGAGCTGGGCCTGCTGGTCCTGGACGAGGTGCTGGGGGCGCTGGACCGGGAGCGGCGCGAGCGGATGCTGGACGCCCTGACCCGCCTCCAGGGCCGTTTCCGCCAGGTGCTCCTGGTTACCCACAACGACGAGGTCAAAGACCTGCTGCCGGCGGCGATCGAGGTCCGCAAGGGCGCCGACCGCATCTCGACGGCGGCCCTGCGGGCCTGACCGCGGCCGGCCAAGGGCCGCTTGCCTCGTTGCGTTCCTGAAAGCGGTATCCCATACTGCGCCGACCTGTGTGCGCGCCGCGTGTGCCCCCTGCTGGGCACTCGGGAACAACCGCCCGTCAGGATGCGTTGCCCGGGAACGCCACGCACGACAAAGAAGGAGATCACCCAGTGGCTGACACAGAGGAAGAGGACGAGGGCCAGGTGGAGGCCTCGCTTGAAGAGCTGATCGCGAAGAAGGCCGACCGGCCCACCATCACCGACGACGAGGACGAGGACGAGTCGCTGCTGGCCGCCGGCCGCGACGAGGCGCGGGAATCGCTCACCACCAAGGTGCTGCCCGTGCAGCAGAATGAGTTCGTGTGCAAGAGCTGTTTCCTGGTCAAGCACCGCAGCCAGCTCGCCGACCGCCGGCGAACGCTGTGCCGCGACTGCGCCTAGGCATGGCGCCGGAGGGCGGGACACCGGAGGGACCCGGGGGGCCAAGGCGGGTGCCCCGGTGAGACCGGCCCTCCGGCTGCTCGCCGCCCCGGTCACCGGGGCGCTGCTGGCCGCCGCCTTCCCGGCCCTCGACCTGGGCCCGCTGGCCCTGGTCGCGCTGGTCCCCCTGCTCCTGGCGGTCGAGACCACCCGGCCGCGCACCGCGGCCGCCCTCGGCTACCTGGCCGGGCTGACCTTCTTCGGCCTGCACCTGCTCTGGATCGCCCAGTTCCTGTCCTGGACGGGGGCGGTCGCCTGGCTCGCCTGGGGGGCGCTCAGCGCCATCCAGGCGATCGCCTTCGCCGCCTTCTTCGCCCTGGTCCCGGCGACCCGGACGCTGGGGGCGTGGCGGCTGCTGGTCCTGCCCGCCGCCTGGGCGGTCCTGGAGCTGCTCCGGGCCCACCACCCCCTCGGCGGGTTCCCCTGGGGGCTGCTCGCCCTCAGCCAGCACGACGCCGGGCTGCTGCTGCCCCTGGCCCGGATCACCGGCGGGTTCGGCCTGGCCGCGGTCATCGTGGCCGTCAACCTGGCCGTCGCCTTCTTTGTCCGGGCCCTCTGGGCCGGCGGCCGGGAAGGGACCCGGGTGCGGCGCCTGGCCGCCCTGGCCGGGCTGCCGTTGCTGCTCATGGGGCTGCTCGGGGCCCGGCTGGTCGTGCCCGGGCCGCCGGCGCCGTCGGGGCCGGCCCTGGACGTGGTCGTGGTCCAGGCCGGGCTGCGCGGCGGCCACGGGCTGGATCAGGGCCGGACCACCCAGCAGGTCTTCGACAACCACGTCCGGCGCACCGAGACCGTCGCCCTCACCCCCGGCGACCCGCCCGACCTGGTCGTCTGGGGCGAGGGGGCGGCCGACGCCGACCCGCTCAGCAACCCCGGCCGCCAGGCGGCCGTGGCCAGGGCCGCCGGCGAGGTCCAGGCGCCCATCCTGCTCGGCGCCACCACCAGGATCGACGAGGACCACCGGGCCACCGAGGGCCTGCTCTACACCGCCGAAGGGCAGCTCGCCGACCGCTACCAGAAACGCCGGCTGGTCCCCTTCGGTGAGTTCGTCCCCTTCGGGAGCGTGCTCGGCCGGCTCATCCCGGCCACCCGCGAGGGCGTCCCCTACGACAAGGTCCCCGGGGAGCGGCTGGAGCCGCTGCTGATCGACGGGGTCCGGGTCGGGCCCCTGATCTGCTGGGAGTCGGCCTATCCGGCCGACGCCCGCCAGCTCACCCGCGACGGCGCCCAGGTCCTGCTGGTCATGACCAACAACGCCTCGTTCGGGACCGGGGCCGGGCCCCGTCAGCACCTGGCCGCCGGGCAGCTGCGGGCCGTCGAGACCGGCCGGACGATCGTCCAGGCCGCCGTCACCGGGATCAGCGCCGTGATCGGCCCCGACGGGCAGACCAGCTCGGCGACCGGGCTGTACCAGGACACGGTGATCCGGGTCCAGGCCCCACCGCGCGGCCAGCAGACGCCGTATGTGCGCTTTGGGCGGGGGATCGAGGCCGGGATGGTCGGGGTGGTCGCGGGCGGGCTGGTGCTCACGGGCCTGCTGTGGCGCCGGGGGCGTGGGCGGGTCGGCCAGCCGGCGACCACTGAGGAGTTGGTGGACACACGCTGGGACGTGGTCCCGCCGGTGGGAGGCAAGACGTGAGGGCGCTGGTCGTGATCCCGACCTACAACGAGGCCGAGTCCGTGGTCGAGGTCCTGGACCGGGTGCTGCTGGCCGATCCGCGGGTGGACGTGCTGGTGGTGGACGACGGCAGCCCGGACGGGACGGCCAAGCTGGTGCTGGGGCGGGCGGAGAACGAGCCCCGCATCCAGCTGATGGAGCGGTCGGGCAAGCAGGGGCTGGGGGCGGCCTACCGGGCCGGGTTCGCGTGGGGGCTGGAGCGGGGCTACGACGCCCTGGTCGAGATGGACGCCGACCTGTCGCACCCCCCTGACCGGCTCCCGGCCCTGCTGGACGGGCTGGCCGAAGCCGACCTGGTGATCGGGTCGCGGTACGTGCCCGGGGGGCGGACGGTCAACTGGAGCCGGCTGCGGGAGGCGATCTCGCGGGGGGGCAACGCCTATGTGCGGCTGGCCCTGGGGGTGCCGATCCACGACTGCACGGCCGGGTACCGGGCCTACCGGCGGGCGGTGCTGGAGGAGCTGCCGGTGTCGGCGGTGCGGTCCAACGGCTACTGCTTCCAGGTCGAGATGGCCCACAAGACCTGGCAGGAGGGGTTCCGGGTGGTGGAGGTGCCGATCACCTTCACCGAGCGGGCCTCCGGGGTGTCCAAGATGAGCAGGCAGATCGTGGCCGAGGCCCTGCTCCGGGTCGCCCAGTGGGCCCTGACCGGGGGGCGGCGGCGGGCCCGGGAGCACCACCCCCGCAGCGTCGCCGCCACCGGCGGCTGACGGCGCTGGCCGGTGGCGCTGGACCTCGACGCCGAGGCGGCCGCGGTCACCGCGGCCCTCCGCGCCCTGGCTCCCGAACCCACCGTGGTGCCGATCATCAGGACCAGCCGGCCGTTCTACGGCGCCCGGGTCGGCGACCTGCGCCGCACGGCCGCGACCTGGCTGCGGGGCCACCGCGACGCCGCCCCGGCGGAGGTCGCCGAGCTGGCCGACCGGCTCTGGCGGCCGGCATCCGGG
>DATABK010000156.1:0-6766 GCA_036259695.1 Actinomycetes bacterium
CCCGGCCCGAAAGAGCACGCTGCTGATCGAGATCCTCTACCGGGTGCGCGCCACCAACACCCAGCACAACCTCGTCTACCCGTTCTACCTGGAGGAGGGGACGCCGACGTGAGACACCCTCCGCTGCCCGCGCTGGACGACCGCCGCGCCGCCGCCGGAGAGGTCGCCCGCCAGGACGCGGTGGCGGCCATGGCCGCCGCCCACCGCAGCCTGTCCGTCGCCACCGTCGCCACCGCCGCCTCCTCGGCCCTGGCCGGGGTGCTGCTGGCGGCCGCCCCCTCACGCTGGACGGTCACCCTCGCCCTGGCCCTCGTCGTCGTCCTGGCCAGCCGGGCCCGCGTGTACCCCCTGGTCGCCGAGGTGGCCGCCCTCGTCGCCGCCGCCGGCGCCGTCCTGGCCGCCCTGCTCGCCCTCTGGCTGGACCGCGCCGGCGCCGCCACCCCGGTCGCCGCCCTCCTCGCCCTCCTCGCCGCCGCCCTGGTCGTCCTCGCGGTGGAGTTCCCCGAGCACGTCCGGGCCCGGTTCCGCCGCCTCGCCGACCGCCTGGAAGCCGTCGCCGTCCTCGCCGCCATCCCCCTGGCCATCGGCGTGTTCGGCACCTACGCCCAGCTCCTCGACACGTTCTGACACCACGGAGGATCCAGGTTGCCCGACCGCCACGACTGGGGTTCCTCAGTCCTCCGCGACCTGGGCCTCACGCCCACACCGGCCGAGCCCACGCCGGAGCCATCCTCGGAGCCGAGGCCAGGCGGGGAGCCGCAGGCCCGGGGCCCGGTCGCAGAGCCCGAGGCCCCGGGTCCGTTCCAGGAGCCGCCGCCCCCGATCCCGGCTGCGGAGCCAGCGCCTCCAGTCCCTGGCGGCGAGCACGCATCCCAGGTTCCCGTCCCGGATCCGGCGCCCCCCGGCCCTCCGGCTCCTGTGACGCCAACCCCGGCCGTGCCGGCGTCGCCGAAGGTCCGCCCGGCACCACCGTCTGACACCGCCGAGCTGCCGGCGGTGACCGTGGACGATCCGCCCCCGGAGATCGGGACCGGGGTGGCGGCGGAGCTGGGCCCCGACCGGTTCACGCGGCCCCGACACCACCGAGAGCCGGCCGCCCGCCGGGCCGTCCACCGCGTCCGGGAGCTGCTCGGGGTCGACGCCTCCAAGGAGGTCCGGGAGGCGACCGCCAAGGCCGAGCGGCTCCGCCAGCCGGTCACCACCCTCCGACGCCTGGCGGTGCTCAGCAGCCGCGGCGGCGCCGGCAAGACGGCCGTGGCCACCCTGGTGGCGACAACCCTGGCCGGCAGCCGCCAGGACCGCGTCCTGGCCGTCGACGCCGCCCCCGACCTCGGCTCCCTCGCCCTGCGGGCCGGCACGTCCTCACCGTGCCCGGCCGCCGCCTTCGGCCGGGACGCTCGGCCGGCGCGCGGGTTCGCCGAGGTCGAACCCCACCTCGGCCGCGGCGACAGCGGGCTCTGGCTGCTCACCGGCACCGGCGGCGCGGGCGACCGGCTCGACCTGCCGGCCTACCGGGCGGCCGTCGCCTCCCTCTCGCGCTTCTTCGCCGTGCTCGTGACCGACTGCGGCCCCGACCCGGCCGGCGAGCTGAACCTCGGGATCCTCCGCGACGCCCACGCGCTCGCCCTGGTCACCCCGGCAACCGTGGACGGGGTGGTCAGCGCCCACCAGGCCCTCGACTGGCTGCGCACCACCCCGGCCGCCGACCTGGTCCAGCGCACGGTCGCCGTCCTGTCGACCCAGACCCCGCACACCGAGGGCGTCGACCTGAAGCGCGGCGCCAGGACCCTGGCCTCCCAGGGCGTGCGCGTCGCCCGCCTCCCCTACGACCGGCACCTCGCCGCCGGGGCCAGGATCCACCCCGACCTGCTCGGCCAGCGGACCCGCGGCGCGGCCATCGGGCTGGCCGGCGACCTGCTCACCTTCGCGGTGTCGGATCGCGGCGCCTGGTAGCTTCGTGGCCAGTACCCGCCAGCTCCAGGAGCTCCCGCCGATGCTCGACCCCGCCCTCCCGACGACGGTGGCCATCGTCACCCTCGGCTGCGGGCGCAACGAGGTCGACTCCCAGAACGCCGCCGGCCTCCTGGCCGCCGCCGGCTACCGGGTCGTGGACGACCCCGAGCAGGCCGACGCCGTGGTCGTCAACACCTGCGCGTTCGTGGAGGCGGCCAAGCGCGAGTCGATCGAGACCGTCCTGGACGCGACCGCCCTCAAGGAGCAGGGTCGGGCCCGCACGGTCCTGGTCACCGGCTGCCTGGCCGAGCGCTACACCGAGGAGCTGCGGGTCGAGCTCCCCGAGGCCGACGCCATCGTGCCGTTTCGCGAGTACGGCATGCTTCCTTCGCTGCTGGGCGGGCGGGCGAGCCCGCAGGCCCGTTCCACCTCCACCGCAGAAAGCGCCCCCCCGAACCCCCCCAGCCCTTCCCTCGTCCCTGCCGGGCGGCGGGCCCTGCCGATGGTGTTCCCCACTCCGGCCGGGGCCGCGTTCCCGGCCCGGGCGCCCGCCCGCGGGCCGGTGGCCCTGGTCAAGCTGGCCGAGGGCTGCGACCGGGACTGCTCGTTCTGCGCCATCCCGTCGTTCCGGGGGCGGTTCCGCTCCCGCCGGCCGACCGAGGTCCTGGACGAGGTGGCCTGGCTGGCCGGCCAGGGCGTCTCCGAGGTCTGCCTGGTCGCCGAGAACTCCACCAGCTACGGCAAGGACCTTGGCGGCCGCGAGGCCCTGGTCCACCTGCTCCGCGACCTGGCCGCCGTCGACGGCCTGCGCCGGGTCCGGCTCAACTACCTCCAGCCCGACGAGCTCACCCCCGGCCTGCTCGAGGAGATGGCCGCCAACCCGGTGGTGTGCAGCTACTTCGACCTGTCGCTGCAGCACGCCAGCGCGCCGGTGCTGCGGCGCATGCGCCGGGGCGGCTCGGCCGGGGCCTTCCTCGACCTGGTCGGCCGGATCCGGACCCTCGACCCGGACGCCGCCTTCCGCTCCAACTTCATCCTCGGCTTCCCGGGCGAGCGCCCGGCCGACGTGGACGAGCTGGAGGCGTTCCTGGAGGCGGCCCGGCTCGACTGGGTGGCGTTCTTCGCCTGGTCGCCCGAGGACGGCACCGCCGCCCTCGGCCTGGACGGCCGCGTCCCTCCGGCCACCGCCAGGGCCCGGGTCGAGCGGGTCCAGGAGCTGCAGGACCGAGTCCTGGCCGAGGCCCAGGAGCGCTGGGTCGGGCGCCGACTGGAGGTGCTGGTCGAGCGGGTGGAGGGCGACGGCATCGCCGAGGGCCGCAGCCACCGGGAGGCCCCAGAGTCCGACGGCGCGGTCCGGGTCGAGGGCGTCCCCGGGCGCGTCCGGGTGGGCCAGTACCTGCCGGTGGAGGTCACCGCCGCCCAGGGCCCGGAGCTTCTGGCCCGCCTCGCCGGGTAGCATCCCGGCGTCGGTCGGTCGGCAAGGGAGCGAGCGTGCGCTGCGAGATCATCGGGGTCGGCACCGAGCTGCTGCTCGGCCAGATCGTCAACACCAACGCCGCCTGGATCGGCCAGCGCCTGGCCGACGTCGGCTGGGACTGCCTGCGCCACACGGTGGTCGGCGACAACGAGCAGCGGATCGCCGACGCCATCCGGGAGGCGCTCGGCCGGGCCGACGCGGTCATCCTGACCGGCGGGCTGGGCCCGACCCAGGACGACGTCACCCGGGAGGCGCTGGCCGCCGTGGCCGGGGTCCGCCTGGTCCGCCAGCCGGAGCTGGAGACCTGGCTGCGCGAGCGGTTCGCGCGCATGAGCGTCCAGCGGATGGCCGAGATGAACCTGCGCCAGGCCGACGTGCCCGAGGGCGCCCGCACCATCGACAACCCCAGGGGGACCGCCCCCGGGCTGATCATGGAGCTCGACGGCAGGCCCGCCTACGCCGTGCCCGGCGTCCCCCGCGAGATGGAGGGCATGCTCGAGCAGGTCGTCCTGCCCGACCTGGCCACTCGGGCGGGCGAAGGCCGGGCGATCGTCTCCCGGACCCTGCGCACCGTCGGGGTGGGGGAGTCGCGGCTGGCCGAGCAGCTGACCCCGCTGTGGGAGGAGGCCGGGGCCGGCCAGGTCACCATGGCCTACCTGGCCAGCCCGGGCGAGGTCCGGGTCCGCCTGACCGCCGTCGGCGCCACCCGGGAAGCGGCCCTGGAAGAGATCGCCCCGGTCGAGGCCAGGATCCGTGAGGAGCTCGGCGACATCGTCTACGGCACCGACGACGACACCCTGGAGACGGTCGTCGGCCGGCTGCTCCGCGAGCGCGGCCTCACCCTGGCCACCGCCGAGTCGCTCACCGGCGGCCTCCTCGGCGGCCGCATCACCGGCGTCGCCGGCTCCTCCGACTACTACCTGGGCGGCGTGGTCGCCTACGCCACCGACGCCAAGGCGTCCCAGCTCGGCGTCGACCCGGCCCTCCTGGAGTCCGAGGGCCCGGTCAGCGAGCCCGTCGCCGCCGCCATGGCCGCCGGCGCGCGCAAGGTCTTCGGCGCCGACCTCGGCCTGGCCGCCACCGGCGTCGCCGGCCCGACCGAGCAGTCCGGCCGCCGGGTCGGCACCCTCTGCCTCGGCGTCGCCGACGCCACCGGCACCACCACCCGCACCCTCACCGCCCCCGGCGACCGCGCCCACGTGCGCCTCTGGGCCTGCTCGTTCGCCCTCGACCTGGCCCGCCGCCGCCTGGAGGGCCTGGCATGAGCGGGGCCGCCTGGTCCCGGCGGTGGGGGCTGTGGACAGCCGCCGGCACCCGTTTCTCCGGCTGGGCTACCCTCCCGGTAGGGGCCCCGGAACCGGACGGGTCGCGGTGCGGCGCGCTCTCGGGGCCGGCGTGACCGACCCGACGGTCGCCGACCCCGACCTGCTCGCCGGGCGGCTGTTCTTCGGCGTGCCGGTCCCGGGGCCGGCCCGGGCGCCGCTGGAGGCGGCCCTGCCCCGGCTGGAGCCGCTGCTCACCGGCGCCCGCCTGGCCCCGCCCGGCGGCTGGCACCTGACCCTGGCCTTCCTCGGCCAGGTCCAGCCGGAGCTGGCCGACGAGGTCGTCCGGGTCGGCGAGACCGCGGTGGCCGGCGTCGTCCCGGCCCGGCTGCGGCTGGAGGGCGCCGGCACCTTCCCGCCGGGCCGCCGGGCCCGGGTCCTGTGGGCCGGCATCGGCGGCGACGCCGAGGTCCTGGTCTGCCTGGCCGCCGCCCTCTCCAGCGCCTGCAAGGCCGCCGGCCTGCGCTCCGAGGACCGCCCGCTGGCCCCGCACCTGACCCTGGCCCGCTTCTCGACCCCGGCGCCCGTCCCCCAGGAAGCCCTCGACCTGGTCACTGGGGCGGCCGCCGCCGCCGAGCCCTGGGAGGTGCGCGAGCTGGCCTGCTTCCGCAGCACCCTGGGCGGGCCCCGGGGCGCCCGCTACCGGGTCGTCCGCGAGTTCCCCCTCACCGGCTAGGCCGGAAAGAACTGTCCCCAGATCCGGTTATGATCGTTGTACCGAACAGGTGTTCGTAGTACGGTGCTCGCCGACTCGAACGACCCAGGGCCGCCAACTTCGGAAAGGGACTGTGATGGCCGCGACCTATACTGCCCGCAACGACGGCATGCGGGGAGGGACCGTGGAACGCGTGAAGGCACTTGAGGTCGCCTTGCTCCAGATCGAGAAGCAGTTCGGCAAGGGCTCGGTCATGCGCATGGGCGTTGACGGCCCGGCCGACCCGGTCCAGGCCATCTCGACCGGGAGCCTCGCCCTCGACCTGGCTCTCGGCATCGGCGGGGTGCCGCGCGGCCGCGTGGTCGAGATCTACGGTCCCGAGGCCTCGGGCAAGACGACCCTGGCCCTGCACATCATCGCCGAGGCCCAGCGGACCGGCGGCATCGCCGCCTTCGTCGACGCCGAGCACGCCCTCGACGTGACCTACGCCCGCAACCTGGGGGTCAACACCGACGAGCTGCTGATCTCCCAGCCCGACACCGGCGAGCAGGCCCTCGAGATCGCCGACATGCTGGTCCGCTCGGGCGCCATCGACGTCATCGTGGTCGACTCCGTGGCCGCCCTGGTCCCCAGGGCCGAGATCGAGGGCGAGATGGGGGACTCCCACGTGGGCCTCCAGGCCCGCCTGATGAGCCAGGCCCTCCGCAAGCTCTCCGGGACGATCTCCAAGTCCAAGACCACCGCCATCTTCATCAACCAGCTCCGCGAGAAGATCGGCGTGCTGTTCGGGTCGCCCGAGACCACCTCCGGAGGGCGGGCGCTCAAGTTCTACGCCTCGGTGCGGCTCGACGTGCGGCGGATCGAGTCGCTGAAGGACGGCCCCGAGGTGGTCGGCAACCGGACCCGGGCCAAGGTGGTCAAGAACAAGCTGGCCCCGCCGTTCCGCTCGGCCGAGTTCGACGTCATCTACGGCCAGGGGATCTCCAAGGAGGGCAGCCTGCTCGACGTCGGCGTGGACGTCGGCCTCATCAAGAAGTCGGGGGCGTGGTTCACCTACGACGGCGACCAGCTCGGCCAGGGTCGCGAGAACGCCCGCAACTTCCTCCGCGACAACCCCGAGCTCGCCCGCGAGATCGAGGAGAAGGTCAAGGCCCAGCTCGGCATCGGCCTCCCGCCCACCCCCACCCCCGTCCCCGACCCTGAGCCGGACAACGGCAAGCCCAAGGGAGCGAAGGACCAGGACAAGCTCTGAGCCGTCCGGGTCCCACCGAGGCGGCGGAGGGTTGGCGGAAGGTTGACGATGGTGGTCGGGCGGCGGGGGACGATCCGGACCAGGCGGGTGCAACCGGGGGGAGGTGC
>DATABK010000157.1:0-2092 GCA_036259695.1 Actinomycetes bacterium
CAGCTGGTGACCCTGACCGGGTCCGGGACCCTGACCGTGAGCGTCAAGGGCTTCGCCATCGACGAGCTCCGCGTGCTGCTGGTGCCGAGCGGCAGCGGCACCCGGCCCCACGCCACGCTGCTCGGGGTCGACCGCACCAGCGAGAACGGCGAACGCTGGTCGGTCGCCTGGCGCTACCCCGACGAGTCGTTCCGCGGCCACCTGCTCATCCAGGCCAGCGGCCGGGGCGGCACCGTGGAGCACGACGGGATCGCCGTGGTCCACGCCTAGGCACCAGCACAACCGAGGGGGAGCCGGCGGGCTCCCCCGCTCGCGTGCTGGCCTAGACCCGGTCGAGGCGGGCCAGCTCGTCGGCGGACAGGCGCAAGGACGCCGCGGCGGCGCTGTCGAGGATCGTCTCGGGGCGGCTGGACCCGGGGATGGGGATGACCACCGGGGCCTTGGCCAGCTGCCAGGCCAGGGCCACCTGCTGGGCCGAGACCCCGTGGGCCTCGGCGACCTGGCCGAAGACGCGGTGGCGGCCGCCCAGGGAGCCGCCACGGCCGATCCCGCCCAGCGGGCTCCAGGGCAGGAAGGCGATCCGCTCGGCGGCGCAGAAGGCCAGCTCGCCCTCGGAGCGGCGGAAGCGGGGCGAGAACTCGTTCTGCACGCTGGCCACCTGGACCAGCTGGCGGGCCTGGCTGATCTGGTCGACGCTGACGTTGGAGAGGCCGACCAACCGGACCTTGCCGGCCGCCTTGAGCTCGGCCATGGCCCCGACCGACTCGGCGAACGGGACCTTGGGGTCGGGCCGGTGGAACTGGTACAGGCCGATGGCCTCGACCCCGAGCGCCTGCAGGCTGGCCTCGCAGGCCCGGCGCAGGTACTCGGGCCGACCGTCCAGACCCCACTCGCGGCCCTCGCGGGTGTGGCCGCCCTTGGTGGCCACCAGCACCCGGTCGCGGTCGCCCGGCCAGGCGGCCAGGGCCTTGGCGACCAGGCGCTCGCCGTGGCCGAACTCGGACCCGTCGAGGCAGTAGGCGTCCGCGGTGTCGATCAGGGTCACGCCGGCGTCGAGGGCGGCATGGATGGTCCGGATGGCCTGGGCCTCGTCGGGCCGGCCGGCCAGCGACAGCGGCATCTCGCCGAGCCCGATGGCGCTGACCTGGAGCCCGCCCAGGCGGCGGGTCGGCATGGTGGTCACCGGTGGGTCGCTCCTTCGTGGCCGCGGTGCTCGGGCTGCTCGAGCTGGAAGGTGGAGTGCTCGATGTCGAAGTGGCCGGCCAGGCAGTCGCCCAGGCCGTCCAGGACCCGGCCGGCGTCGGCGTCGCGCTCCAGGACCACGTGGGCCGAGAGCACGGGCAGGCCGCTGGTGATGGTCCAGGCGTGCAGGTCGTGGACGTCGCTCACGCCCGGGGTCTCGGCCAGGTGGCGGCGGACCTCGTCCAGGTCGACCCCCTTGGGCGCCGCCTCCAGCAGGACGTCGACCGCCTCGCGGAGCAGCCGCCAGGTCCGGGGCAGGATGGCCAGGCCGATCACGGCCGAGGCGATCGGGTCGGCGGCCTGGAAGCCGGTGAGGGCGATCACCGCGGCCGCGGCCAGCACCGCCACCGAGCCCAGGAGGTCGCCCCAGACCTCCAGGTAGGCACCGCGCAGGTTCAGGCTGTGGCGCTGGCCGCCGCGCAGCAGCCACAGCGAGACGGCGTTGGCGGCCAGCCCGACGGCGGCCACGGCCAGCATCAGCCCGCTGGCCACCTCCGGCGGCTCGGCCAGGCGCCGCCAGGCCTCGAGCAGGACGAACCCGGCCACGCCGAACAGCAGCACGGCGTTGACCACGGCGGCCAGGATCTCCAGGCGGTAGTAGCCGAAGGTCCGCTGCGGGGTCGCCGGCCGGGCGGCGAACCGGATGGCCAGCAGGGCCAGGCCGATCCCGGCCCCGTCGGCGAGCACGTGCCCGGCGTCGGCGAGCAGGGCCAGGCTGCCGCTGAGGGCGGCCCCGGCGACCTCGACCACCAGCACGACCAGGGTGATGGCGAACACCACGGCCAGCCGGCCGCGGTGGGCGGCGGCGGCGCTGTGGTGGTGGTCGTGCGCCATGTGGTCACTCTGCCAC
>DATABK010000158.1:0-2550 GCA_036259695.1 Actinomycetes bacterium
CTGGTAGCGGCCCTTGTCGGTGGCCTTCCAGCGGCGGAACAGGAACACCAGCCCGGCCACGCCCAGCACCACGATCAGGAAGAAGCGGCGCAGGGCGTTGGAGGCGCCCATCAGCATCCGGGTCGGCAGGGGCAGGGTGCCGCCGAGCGACTCGTAGAGATTCTCGAAGGTCGGGACGATGAAGATCAGCATGGCGGCGACGATTCCCACGACCATGATGGAGACGACCACCGGGTAGGTCATGGCCGAGCGGATCTTGCCCCGCAGCTCGACCTCCTTCTCGAAGGTCTCGGCCACCTTGACCAGCACCTGGTCGAGGAACCCGCCGATCTCGCCGGCCCGGACCATGGACACGTACAGCCGGTTGAAGATCTTGGGGTGCCGGGCCAGGGCGGCCGACAGCGAGGTGCCCTTCTCGACCTCGGCCCGGACCTGGATGATGACCTCGGCCAGGCGCCGGTTGCTGGTCTGCTCGCCGAGGATGGTCAGGGCCCGCAGCAGCGACAGGCCCGAGTTGATCATGGTGGCGAACTGGCGCGAGAACACGGCCAGGTCCTTGAGCTTGACCCGCCCGGTGCCGGGCAGCTTGACCTCGGTCTTGAGGCCGGCACCCTTCTCGGCCTCGATCGAGATGGGGGCGTAGCCGAGCTGGCGGAGCCGGCTGACGACCGCCTCCTCGCTCTCGGCCTCCATCGACCCGGCGGCCATCTTGCCCTCGCGGTCGCGGACCTTGTACGCGTAGCTGGTCGGCATGCGGCGTCCCTCTCTAGGCCGCCCGCCCGCAGAGGCGGTTGAAGTCCTCGGTGTGGTGGCAGCGCTCCAGGCCCTTGTCGTAGCCGATGTAGCCGCGGCGGACGAGGTCGGCCAGGGACTGGTCCATGGTCTGCATGCCGTGGCGGGCCCCGGCCTGCATGGCCGAGTAGATCTGGTGGGTCTTGCCGTCGCGGATGAGGTTCCGGATGGCCGGGGTGGCCATCATGATCTCGACCCCGACGACCCGGCCGTTGCCGTCGGCGGTGGGGACCAGCTGCTGGCAGACCACGCCCTGGAGGGCGCCGGCCAGCTGGACCCGGATCTGCTGCTGCTGGTTGGTCGGGAACACGTCGATCATCCGGTCGACCGTCTGGGGCGCGTCCTGGGTATGGAGGGTGGCGAACACCAGGTGGCCGGTCTCGGCCGCGGTCAGGGCGATCGAGATCGTCTCGAGATCTCGCAGCTCGCCGACCAGGATGATGTCGGGGTCCTGGCGCAGGACGTGCTTGAGGGCGCTGGCGAACGACTTGGTGTCCTCGCCGACCTCGCGCTGGTTGACCAGGCAGCGCTTGTGGCTGTGGAGGAACTCGATCGGGTCCTCCACGGTCATGATGTGGTCCTCGCGCTCCCGGTTGGCCAGGTCGACCATGCTGGCCAGGGTGGTGGACTTGCCCGACCCGGTGGGGCCGGTGACGAGGACGAACCCCCGGGGCAGGCGGGCCAGGCTGCTCACCTGGGCCGGGATGCCGAGGGCCTCCAGCGGCTTGATCTCCTGGGGGATGAGCCGGAAGGCCGCCCCCACCGAGTCGCGCTGGAAGTAGACGTTGAGCCGGAACCGGGCCCGGCCGGGCAGGGCGTGGGCGCAGTCCAGCTCCTGCTCGCTCTCCAGCCGCTCCCGCTGCCGCTGGGTGAGGATCGAGTAGATCATCGCCTGGGTCTCGGCCGGCTGGAGCACCGGGTAGTCCTCCAGCTGGCCGAGGCGGCCGTTGACCCGCACGGTCGGCCTGGCCCCGGCGGTCAGGTGCAGGTCGGAGGCGCCCAGGTGCAGGACCTGCTCCAGCAGCTCGGCGACCCCGACCCGGCTCTGGGGCCCTCCGTCATGCAGCCCCATCCCGGTCGGGTTGGGCGCCATTCCGGTCGGGTTGGCCCCGCCCAGCAGTCCCTCGGTCTGCATCCACCGCTCCTGCGCGCTCGGTTGGTCCTCCGGTCCTTTCCTAGGGTCGGAGCGGCGAGCGGGCGGCTTGAACGGCGGGTTGGTCAGGTGCCGAGGCGCCAGCCCCGCAGGTAGCCCTCCTGGGCGGCGGTGAGGTCGTCGCAGCGGACCCAAGGGCGGCCAGCTTGTGGCGGGCGACCGCTCGTCCACCGCTGCCGGGACCGGGTGCACGCCCGGCGGCAGCGGCTCGGCGGCGGTGGCCAGGCGCTCGACGGCCAGGGCCTGGGTGGCGAAGGTCAGGTCCATGACCTCGGCCGGGTGGGCCTCGGCGCAGGCCTGGCCGACCAGCCGCCCCTCGGCGAGCAGGATCACACGGTTCCCGCCGGGCAGGGTGTAGGCGACGGCCCCGGGGCGGACCTCGGTGGCCGCGGTGGCCGCCCGGCGCAGGCCGGCCATTTCCACCTCGAGGTCGAAGTGGCCGGCGTTGGCCACGATGGCCCCGCCCGGCATGGCCAGGAGGTGCTCGACGGGAAGGGCGTCGCGGTTGCCGGTGACGGTCACGAAGATGTCCCCGACCCGGGCCGCCTCGGCCACCGGCAGGACCTGGTAGCCCTCCATCACCGCCTCCAGCGCCTTGAGCGGGT
>DATABK010000159.1:0-7450 GCA_036259695.1 Actinomycetes bacterium
CACGGGCCGAGGCGCTGACCGCGATGCGCCCGGCCAGGCGGTCATAGACCCGGCGCAGCAGCGGCCCGGCCGCCTCAAGGGCCAGGGAGCGGCCGAGGTTGGCGTGGAAGGTCCCGACCACCGGCACCGGGCCTGACTGGCTGGCGGCCAGCATCCCGACGCTGGGCGACAGCGGCTCGTGGACGTGCAGCAGGTCGTAGCCGCCCTGGTGGACGGCCCGGCGGACCCGGGCCAGGGTGCGGGGGCCGATGGCGATGCGGGCCACCGAGCCGTTGTAGGGCACGGCCACCGAGCCGCCGAGGCCGACGAAGCCGGGCTCGGCCACCGGCCGCTCGGCCGGGGCGAGCACGTCGACCCGGTGGCCGGCCCGGCGCAGCTCGCCGGCCAGGGCCCGGACGTGGTTGCCGACCCCGCCGGGCACGGTCCACTCGTACGGGCAGACCAGGCCGATGATCATGTCTGCTTCACCGGGGCACCCCCCTGGGGTTCCCCGGACCCTCCGGCGCGGCCGGAGTCCCGGGCCGGAAATAGGGGCTGAGCACGTGCCACTGCTCGGGGGCGGCCGCGATCAGGCCCTCGAACTCATCCGCCAGGCGCTGGGTCAGGGCCAGGGTGTCCTTGCGGGTGTCGCCGGAGCGCTCGGGGACCAGCGGCGGGTGGACCACGGCCCGCCAGCGGCCGGGCCGGCGGTCGTGGTAGACGCTGCAGGGCAGCAGTGGGGCTCCCGTCTTGAGGGCGATCGAGGCCGGCCCACCCGGCATCTGTGCCCGGGCCCCGAACAGCCGCACCTCCAGGCCGCCCCCGGTGAGGTCGCGGTCGCAGACCAGGCAGGCCAGCCGGCCGGCCCGCAGGGCCCTGACCACCCCGCGGACGGTCTCGGTGCCGTCGTCAAGGGGCAGCAGCTCCAGGCCGAGGGCGCGGCGGTAGACGGCGAAGCGCTCGTACAGCTCGGCCGGGCGCAGCCGCTCCACCACGGCGGTGGCCGGGTAGCCGGAGGCGGCCAGCCAGGCCCCGCCGGCGTCCCAGTTGCCGATGTGGGGGCTGGCGAAGATCGCCCCCCGGCCGGCGGCCAGGGCGGTGTCGATGTGCTCGCGGCCCTCGATCCGCAGCCGCTCGCGGATGTCGGCCGGGCTCAGGTCCTCGAGCCGGAAGGCCTCGACCCAGTAGCGGCCGTAGCTGACAAAGCCGCGCCGCACCGCCCGCTCGAGCTGGCGGCGGCTCGTCCGCGGGCCCAGGACCTGGGCCAGGTTGGCCGTCAGGGCCTGGCGCCGGTCACGGTCCAGCCGACGGTAGACCCGCCCCCCGACCCACCCGAGGGCGAACGCCACCGGCTCGGGCAGCGTCCGGACCAGCTTCCAGGCGGCCAGCCAGCGGCGGCTCGCCGCCTGGCTGTTGGGAATCACCTGCCGATGTCCGTCCTGACGTCGGACTGCTGCCAGACGACCATGATGCGCTGGACGACGGTGATGGCGGTGCCGGCCACCAGCACCCACAGGCCGGCCTCGGCGTGCCCGAGGAGCAGGGCGAACCCGAGGACGATGACCCGCTCGGGCCGCTCGGCGATGCCGACGTTGCAGGCGAAGCCGAGCGACTCGGCCCTGGCCTTGATGTAGGAGACGACCAGCGACAGGCTCAGGACCAGCCCGGCCAGCATGGCCATGGCGTCCAGGTCGCGGACCAGGGCGAACCAGATCAGGCCGGCGAGCACGGCCGCGTCCGAGAGCCGGTCCACGACCGAGTCGAGGAAGGCCCCCCGGCGCGAGACCCGGCCCGAGGCCTTGGCCACGGCGCCGTCGAGCATGTCGGGGAGGCCGGAGAGGAGGCTGACCGCGCCGCCGATCACGGGCTGGCCGGTGGCGATGAGGGCGCCGGCGCCGAGGCTGCCGGCGAGCCCGACCGCGGTCAGGCCGTTGGCGGTGATGCCGGCCTTGGCCAGGGCGTGACCGGCCGGCTCGGTGACGGAACGGAAGGTGTCGCGGGCCTTTGAGGAGAGCACGGATCTACCTGTCGGGACGGGGGCCGTCCTGGGGAACAGCCCATGGCTGAACTTGGGGAGGCTAGCACTCCTCTAGACCCGGCTCAACGACGACCGGTTACGGCAATATGCGGTGGTAGCATCGCCGCTCCGGCGAGATCGAGGGAGGCTGGCTGCCTGTGAAGAGCTACCCCACCGACCGTGTCCGCAACATCCTGATCGTCGGTCACGGGGGCGCCGGCAAGACCTCGCTGGTCGAGGCGGTCTGTCACGCCACCGGGGCCACCAACCGCATCGGGCGGGTCGAGGACGGCACCACCGTGACCGACTTCGAGCCCGAGGAGACCCGCAAGCACATCTCGGTCTCCCTGGCCGTCGCCCCCGTCGAGCACGACGGCTACAAGGTCAACCTGCTGGACGCCCCCGGCTACGCCGACTTCATCGGCGACGTGCGCTCGGCCCTGCCGGCCGCCGACGCCGTCCTGTTCGTGGTCTCGGCCGTCGAGGGGGTCGAGACCCAGACCGAGGTCGTCTGGACCATGGCCGAGGAGCTCGGCCTGCCCCGGGCGTTCTTCATCAACAAGCTCGACCGCGACCGGGCCTCGTTCGCCCGCTGCCTCGACGGCATCCAGGCCGCCTTCGGCAAGGTCTGCCCCCCGCTGTACCTGCCCATCGGGGAGGAGCAGGACTTCCGCGGGCTGGTCGGCCTGCTGTCGGGCCGGGCCTTCACCTACGACGGCGGCAAGCGGACCGAGGGCGACGTCCCCGACGACCTGACCGACGCCGCCGCCAGCCTGCGCGAGCAGCTGATCGAGGCGGTCATCCAGGAGTCCGAGGACGAGGAGCTGATGGACCGCTACCTCGGCGGGGAGGAGATCGCCCCCACCGACCTGATCGGCGACCTGGAGCAGGCGGTGGCCGCCGGGCGGCTGTTCCCGGTCCTGGCCGGGGCGGCCATCCGCAACGTCGGCGTGGCCGAGCTGCTGGAGGTCTGCACCCAGGCCTTCCCCAGCCCGACCGAGCGTCCCGAGGTCGAGGGCCGCCGCGCCGACCCGGACGGCCCGCTGGCCGCGTACGTGTTCAAGACCATCTCCGACCCCTATGTCGGCCGGATGAACCTGTTCCGGGTCGTCTCGGGGACGTTCCGGCCCGACACCACCGTGTTCAACGCCACCAAGCGCAAGGACGAGCGGGTCGGCCACCTGCTGACGGTGCGCGGCAAGGCCCAGGAGCCGGCCGAGCAGGTGGTCGCGGGCGACATCGGGGCCGTGGCCAAGCTGGCCGACACCTCCACCGGCGACACCCTGACCAGCAAGGACGCCCCGGTGGTGCTGCCGTCCCCGGTGATGCCGGACCCGCTGCTGCCGATCGCCATCGCCCCCAAGTCCCGCGGCGACGAGGAGAAGCTCTCCTCCGGCCTGGCCCGGACCGAGGCCGAGGACCTGACCCTGCGGGTGGAGCGCAATGCCGAGACCCACCAGACCGTCCTGTGGGGCATGGGCGAGAACCACATCGAGATCACCCTGGAGCGGCTCAAGCGCAAGTACGGGGTCGAGGTCAACCAGGTGCCGCTGCTGCTGCCCTACAAGGAGACCTTCAAGACCCCGGTCAAGGCCATAGGCCGGCACGTGAAGCAGTCGGGCGGCCACGGCCAGTACGCCATCTGCAACATCGAGGTCGAGCCGCTGCCCCGCGGCAGCGGCTTCGAGTACGCCGACAAGATCTACGGCGGGGCCGTGCCCAACCAGTTCATCCCCTCGGTCGAGAAGGGCGTCCGCAAGGCCATGGAGGACGGCCTGGTCGCCGGGTTCCCGGTGGTCGACATCCGGGTCACCCTGTACGACGGCAAGTTCCACTCGGTCGACTCCTCCGACATGGCCTTCCAGATCGCCGGCGGCCTGGCCATGAAGGAGGCCGCGGCCAGCGCCGAGATCACCCTCCTGGAGCCGGTGCTCGAGCTGGAGGTGCTGGTGCCGGACGAGTTCGTCGGCGACATCCTCGGCGACCTGTCGTCGCGGCGCGGCCGGGTGGTCGGCACCGACCCCGTCGGCACCGGCAGGACGCTGATCCGGGCCACCGCCCCCGAGGCCGAGGTCGTCCGCTACGCCATCGACCTGCGCTCGATGACCAGGGGCAAGGGCTCGTTCGCGCGGAGGTTCTCCCACTACGAGGAGCTGCCGTCGCACATGGCCGCCAAGGTGATCGAGGAGGTCAACTCCCGCAAGTGACCGGCCACCGGGGGGGTCCCATCCTGGTCACCGGGATGCCGCGGACGGCGACCAGCTGGGTGGGCAAGATGCTGGAGGCCAGCGGCGCGCTGGTCTACGTCAACGAGCCGCTGAACCCGCAGCATCCGCCCGGCCGCTCGCCGGGGGTGCTGCGGGCCGAGGTGACCCACGCCTTCCAGTACATCAGCGAGGACAACGAGCGGGACTGGCTGCCGGCGTTCCGGGACACGGTGCGGCTGCGCTTCCACCCGCTGGCCGAGGTCCGCCGCAACCACGCCCCCTATGACCTGCTGCGGGCGCTCAAGTACACGGCCGGGTTCACCCTCGGCCGGCTGCGCGGCCGCCGGGCCCTGCTGGATGACCCGTACGCGGTGTTCGCGGCCCCGTGGCTGGCGCGCCGGGTCGGCTGCCAGGTGGTGGTCACGGTCCGCGACCCGGTGGCCACCGTGTCCAGCTGGCGCCGGCTCGGCTGGACGCCGCGGCTGGCCGAGCTGCTGGCCCAGCCGGCCCTGGTCCGGGACCGCCTGGGCCGGTTCGTGCCCGACCTCCAGGCCGCCCTGGCCGCCGACGGCGACGGCGGGGTCGGGCCGGCCAGCCTGCTCTGGCGGGTCATCTACGGGACCGTGGCCGCCTACCAGAAGGAGCTGCCCGGCCTCGAGGTGGTCCGCCACGAGGACCTGTCGGCCGACCCGGTGCCGGCCTTCCAGGGGCTCTACGGCCGGCTCGGGCTGCCGTTCGGACCCGGCGCCGAGCGGGCCATCCTGGCCGCGACCTCGGCCGGATCGGGCGGCGGGGCGATGCGCTGGTCGGTGTCGGGCGGCGGGGTGTCCAAGACGGCCGCCCGCCGCCTGGACAGCCGGGCCAATCTCGGTGTGTGGCGCGAGCGCCTCACCGACGAGGAGGTGGCCCGCATCCGCGAGCTGACGGCCGACGTCGCCCCGTCCTTCGGTTACACCTCGGGGAACGGCAGCCGGTAGGGCCAGCCGGCGAACTGCTCGCCGCCGTCCCAGGGCCAGCACTCGATCACGAACTGGCGCCTCTCCTTGTCCACCCGGACCAGCCCGTAGCCCTCGCGCTTGCGGTCCCGGTCGCCGAGCTCGCCGCTGCGGCCCCGGCGGGCGGCCCGGAACGCGGCCTTGGTCAGCCGGGGGTTGGCCACGGCCAGGACCCGCATGCGGTTGCCGTAGGCGTCGGTGAAGTCGCCGGTGTGGGGGGTGTCGCCCGGGTTGGGAAGGCCGCCGGCCGGCTCGAACCAGCGCTGCCAGGCGCTGCCGGCGGCCGGGGCGACGAACTGGACCGGGCCGTCGTCGAAGCCGTCGAGGCCGTGGCGGACCAGGCTGGGCAGGTGCTGGTCGCCCGACAGAAGCAGCGCCCCGGCCCGCTTGACCAGCTCAAGGGCGGTGCGGCGGGCGGAGGAGGCGGCGTCGGCGTCCGAGTCGAACTGGGCCCGGCCGCGCTCGTCGGTCTGCAGGCACCCCCAGAGGGTCTGGGAGAAGCAGAGCTTGGGGCGGCCCGGGTCGGCGGCCGCCCAGTCGGCCAGGAACCGCTCCTGGCGGTCGCCGAGGATGGTCAGGTCGTAGCGCCGGCCGGCCGCATCCCGGTTGTCCTTGTCGCCGGTCTTGAACTTGCGGTCCTCGACCAGGGCAAAGCCGACCCCGCCGTAGCGGAAGGCGCCGTAGTAGACGCCGATGCCCTGGGCCACCGGGGCCGGGTCGTGGGGGTCGGGGTTGTGGCTGGTCTGGATCCGCTGGACCAGGTTGACCCAGGCGGCCGGGTGCAGATAGCCGCCCTGGCGGTAGTCGCCCCCGGGGGCGGGCGCGCCGGCGTTGCCCCACAGGTTGGGGTGGTAGACGTCGTGGTCGTCGACCAGCACCACCGTGGGGACGTCCCGGGTCAGGTCGCGGAAGGCCCACAGCCACAGGTACCAGCGGTAGAGCACGTCCAGGGTCGGCTCCGGGCCCTGCTCCCTGGTCGTGGGCCGGTGCTCGTAGTACTGGTCGCCCACGGCGGCCAGCAGGTGCGGGCGGCGCCGGCCGAGCTGGGCGGCCAGCTCGGCGTAGGGGAAGTACAGGTTGCGCCCGGTGTACAGCCCGAGCGGGCGCGACCCGGCCAGGCGGTCGTGGACGTCGCTGCCCACGTTCAGGGGCCGGTAGCTGTGGATGGTGCAGTCGAGCAGCCCGACCCGCAGCTCGCCGCCTTCGGCCGGGTCGGCGGCCACCGTGCCCTCGTAGGCCTGCTCCTCGGCCGTGCCGGCCCCCCACAGGACCCGGTAGCGGTGCTCGGCGGCCCCGTCCCAGCCGGTCACCCGGAAGGCGGCCGCGAACCCGGGCCCGACCGGGGCCACCGCCCGGTCCTCCCAGCCGCCCCCGGGGCGGCGGGTCTGGAGACGGACCTCGCGGGGGTCGCGGTCGCCGACCGGGAACAGCTGGGCGGTCAGCTTCAGCACCGGGCCGTTGAGGGTGTGGAGGGTGCCGAGGACCGGGCCCTCGGCCCGCTCGGGCCGCTCGGCCACCTTGGCCCCGGCGGTGCCGAGGCCGGCGAACCAGTGCCGGGCCCCGCCCTTGGGGTCGGCCGAGGAGGAGACGAGGGCGATCCCGCCGGTCAGGTCGGCCCCCTCCACCCCGTCGAGCCGGGCCGCGGCCAGCGCCTGCCCGGAGGGGTCCCTGGCCTCCAGGCGCAGCCGGTAGCGGCCCCGGCCGCGCGGGGTGAGCTCCAGGACCAGCTCGACGTCCTCGTCCAGGGCCCGGGGCCGGGGCTGGCCGGAGCGGACCGTTCCCTCCAGGGGCGCGTAGGCGAACTGCCTGGCCTCGTCGGTGTGGTCGCGGAAGCCGACGCTGCCGTCGGCCTCGTAGACGCAGAGGATGCCGCCGCCCTGGCCGGAGGCGCCCTGGACGAGAGCGGCCGCCCGGTGGTCGAGCCGGCCGCCGCCGGCCCCGACCAGGAACCCCGAGAAGCCCTCCCCGGCGGCCAGGAGGCCGGTGCGGACCCCGATCCGGCCAGGCAGGTCACTTGCGACCAGCTCCCTGGTCAGGACGGCCACGGTGCGGGTCCGCATCGGGCCGGTGGCGGTCACGCACTCCAGCCGGCCCAGGTGCAGCCGCCAGTCCTGGAGCCGGTTGGCCCAGTAGGGCGGGCCCAGCCAGGTCCGGGTGCGGTCGGTGGGGAGCCGGTCGACGGCGGCCAGCCCGGCCGGCGGCGGCACCGGCTTCGGCGTCGGCCCGGCCGCGGTCGCCGCCGGCCCGGCGGT
>DATABK010000160.1:0-3403 GCA_036259695.1 Actinomycetes bacterium
CGGCTGGCCGAGCTGCGGGGGGCCGTGGCCACCGGCCCGCCCCGGCCCGACGGCCTGGTCACCCTGCGCCTGCCCGTCGGCGACCGCGACGGCCTGCTCGGCTGGGCGATGGGCAACGGCGTCGAGGTCGTCGAGCCGGCCGACCTCCGCGACGAGGCCCGCCGCCGCCTGCAGGCGCTGCAGGAGGTGGTCCAGGCATGAGGGCGGGCGCATACGGGACCTCCAGGGGCAGCGAGGTGCGCCAATGAGCCCGGCCCGGACCCCCGACACCAGCGCCGCCGGCCGCCTCCAGCGGCTGCTGGCCCTGGTCCCCTGGGTGCTCGACCACCCGGGGGCGACCGTCGACGAGGTCTGCGAGCGCTTCGACATGACCCGCGAGACCCTGATCGCCGACCTGGAGCTGCTGTACGTCACCGGGGTGCCGCCGTACGGGCCGGGCGACCTGATGGAGGCCTGGGTCGACGGCGACAAGGTCCACATCGGCTTCGCCGACTGGTTCGCCCGCGCCCCCCGGCTCACCTGGCGGGAGGCGGCCGGGCTGTACCTGGCCGGCCGGGCCCTGGACGCCCTGCCCGAGGTGGCCGAGCAGGGGGCGCTGGCCCGGGCCCTGGCCAAGCTGGAGGCGGTCCTGCCCGCCGACCAGCTCGACCGGGTGCACGAGCTGGCCGGCAAGGTCTCGGTCGACCTGGAGGGCGACCCGGCCGAGACCACCGCCCGGACCGAGCTGGCCCGGGCCGCGGCCAGCGGCCACCGGGTCGAGATCGAGTACTGGTCGGCCTCCCGGGGCGAGCTGACCCGGCGCAAGGTCGACCCCTGGCTGGTGTTCAGCGCGTCGGGCCACTGGTACCTGTCGGGCTGGTGCCACAAGGCGGTGGGGGAGCGGCTGTTCCGGGTCGACCGGGTGGTGTCGGTGCGGCCGACCGACGAGCCGTTCGAGCGCCCGGCCGGCTTCGACCCGGCCGCCCACGGCGAGCTCGGCGGGGTCGAGCTGTTCGCCGGCGGCCTGGAGTGCGAGCTCGACCTGGACCCCGAGGCCGAGTGGGCGGCCGAGTACTTCCCGATCCTGGGCGCCGAGCGCCGCCCCGACGGCCGCCTCCGGGTCCGCCTGGCCACCCACCAGCTCTCCTGGCTGGTCCGCCTGGTCCTGCGCCTGGCCCCGGCGGCCGAGCCGGTCTCCCCACCCGAGCTGCGCCGGGCCGTGGCCGAGGCGACCCGCAACGCGCTCGCCGCCTACGCGTCGTAGAACGGCTCAAGGCGGCCGCGATCGCGGCCGATACCCGGGGCATGAGCCACGATTCCATGCCGCCGACCAGGATCCGCGCCACCTGCCCGGGGTGCGGCGAGGTCGAGCTGACCCCGCCCGACGTGGAGCTGCGGGTCTGCCGGGAAGAGGAGCACAGCTTCTACGCCTTCGTCTGCCCGGAGTGCTACCAGACCGTGACCAAGCCGGCCGACCGGCGGGTGGTGCGGCTGCTGACCTCCGGCGGGGTCCCGGCCCGGCCCTGGGACCCGCCCCAGGAGGTCCTGGAGCCGCGCACCGGCCCCCGGCTGACCTGGGACGACCTGCTCGACCTGCACCTGGAGCTGGAGTCGCCCGACTGGTGGGCGCGCTTCCAGGCGGCGTGCCGCTAGGCCGCCCGACCCGGTAGGATCCGGCGGCCGTCCCCGCCGCCCGGAGGTCATCCTGCCGCTCTGGCTCGCTATCCTGCTCGGCGTCTTCTGGCTCGCCGTCCTGGTCACCGTCGCCTTCACCGTCTGGCGGATGGTGGGCAACCTCAAGGCCCTGGCCGCCTCGGTCCAGGCCCTGGGCGAGCGCCTCACTCCCGAGCTGGAACGGCTCAGCGAGTCCAGCGAGCAGGCCGCCGACCACGCCGCCCGCCTGTCGGAGCGCACAAGGGAGCGGTAGACTCGGAGCCAGCGTGCGCCAGCGGGGGACGATGCGAAGGAGTTGGGCAATGCCAGGGCCGGAGTGGATCTGGGTCATCATCGCGATCGTCGTGCTCTTCGGCGCCAGCCGGCTCCCGGCCATGGGCCGCAACGTCGGCCTCGGCATCAAGGAGTTCAAGAAGGGCGTGACCGAGAGCACCAAGAGCGACGACGCCAAGGACGAGGCCCGGCCGGCGTCGGCTGACGAGCGCGAGCGGGGCGGCACTCCCTAGCCAGGCGCCGGCCAGCCGACAGCGACGTGCGACTTCTCGGCCGCCGCCCGCGGGCCAACCCGACGGGCGAGATGTCGATCCTCGAGCACATCGGGGAGCTCCGGAACCGCCTCGCCAAGAGCTGCGCCGCCCTGGTGGTGGGTACCCTGGTGGCCTTCTCGGTGCTGTACGAGCCGGTGATCGACTTCCTGCTCCGTTCCTACTGCGCGCTCCCGGCCGCCGCCCGCATCGGCAGCGTCGCCGAGGACGGGGGCTGCCGGCTGGCCGCCCTGAGCCCGCTGGAGCCGCTGTCGATCCGCATCCGGGTGTCGCTGACGGTGGGGTTGCTGCTGGCCATGCCATTCGTCGCCTTCCAGCTGTGGCGCTTCATCACCCCAGGGCTGCGCCCGAGCGAGAAGCGCTTCGCCATCCCGTTCGCGCTGGCCAGCACGTTGCTGTTCGTGGCCGGGGTGGCGGTGGCGTTCTTCACCCTGCCCAAGGCGATCGGCTTCCTGAGCACCATGGGCGGCGAGGGCATCGCCAGCTTCTTCCAGGCCGACCGCTACCTGCGCTTCGTGCTGTTCATGGGCCTGGCCTTCGGGCTGACCTTCGAGTTCCCGCTCGTGCTGGTGTTCCTGTCGCTGGTCGGGGCGCTGTCGTCGGCGGCCATGCTGCGGGCCTGGCGGCCGGCGGCGGCCGTCATCATCGTGGCCGCGGCCGTGATCACCCCCAGCCAGGACCCGATCAGCCTGTTCGCCATGGCCGTGCCCATGTGGCTGTTCTACTTCGCCGCCGCCGCCATCGCCCGCTTCCTCATCGAGCCTCGCCGCGCCCGGCGGGAGGCCCTGGCCAGCACCGGGGAGCCGTGACCCTGCAGACGTTCCTACCCTTTCCCGACTTCGCGGACAGCGCGAAGGCCCTCGACCCGCGCCGCCTCGGCAAGCAGCGGGTCGAGGCCCTGCAAGTCCTGCGTGCCCTGACCACGCCCGGCTACGGCTGGCGGCACCACCCGGCGGTGCTGATGTGGAAGGGGTACGAAGAGGCCCTGGGCAGTTACGGGGTGACCGTGTGCCGGGCCTGGTTCAAGCTCGGGTTCGCCGACACCTGCGAGCTTAAGCTGCGCGAGGAGCTGGCCCAGGTCGGGGTGGCCGCCCCCCGGCCCCAGGAGGAGCTGGCCGGAGCCGGCGCCCTGCCGCCCTGGCTGGGCGATGACGCCCTGCACCGCAGCCACCAGTCGAGCCTGCTCCGCAAGGACCCGGGCTTCT
>DATABK010000161.1:0-1811 GCA_036259695.1 Actinomycetes bacterium
CTTGACTGGTGCGGAGGAGCGCCGATGACCACCGAGCCGATCCCGCCGGTCCCGGCCGACCGGCACGGGCCGGCCGCGGCCACGGTGCTGGTGGGGGCGCTGCTGGTCCTGGTCGGGATCGGCTGGCTGCTGGACGCGGGCGGGGTCGAGGTGCCGTGGCGGGCGATCCTGCCCGCGGCCCTGATCGCGGTCGGCCTGGCCTGTGTCGCCGGGGCCTTTCAGGGCCGCCAGCACGCCATGATGGTCCTCGGGCTCGCCCTGACCGTGGTCCTGGCGGTGGCCGTGGCCACCGACTGGGACCTGGACGTGCCCCTGGCCGGCGGGGTCGGGGACCGCACCGAGCGGCCGGCCACCCCGGCCGAGCTGACCGAGTACGAGCTCGGGGCCGGCGACTTCCTGCTCGACCTCCAGCAGCTCCAGGTCCCACCCGGGACCACCACCGTCGAGGCCCGGGTCGGGGTCGGCGAGCTGGTCGTCGAGGTCCCCGACGGGGTCACGGTGCGGGTGATGGCCAGCTCCGGGCTGGGCGAGATCCAGGTGCTGGGCGAGCAGGACAACGGGTTCGCCAACCGGGTCGACACCACCGTTGCGGCCGGCGGCGACCGCCGGCTCGAGCTGGACCTTCGAGTCGGCGTCGGCCAGGTCCGGGTGGAACGGTGAGCCAGCGGGCGCGCGGGGCCGACCGGCTGTCGCTGGTCGCCGGGGTGCTGTTCGTCCTCGCCGGGGTGCTGTTCCTGCTGGACGCCCTCGAGGTCTGGGAGCTGCGGATGGACTACCTGGTCCCCCTGGGCCTGATCGTGCTCGGCCTGGGCGTGCTGGCCAGTGCCTGGCCGATGCGCCGGCGCCGGGCCTGAGCGCTCAGCCGGCGGCCAGGCCGGCGGCGATCTCCCCGGCCAGCCCGGCGTTGGCCTCCAGCAGGGCCAGGTTGGCGGCCAGGCTGCGCCCGCCGGTGCGGCGGTGCAGCCAGTCGAGCTCGAACGGGGTCCGGGCCTTGCCGAACACCCCGGCGTCGCGGGCCGCGGCCGCGCCCTCGGCGGCCAGCTCGCCCAGCTCCTCGGCGCCCATGGCGGCCGCCTCGGGCGGGTCCTGGCACAGCACCAGGGCGCCGGGGGTGCCGAGGGCCTGGCGGACCCGGATCAGCTCCACCGCCTGGTCGACGTCGTCGACGACCTGCTCCAGGGGCAGCTTCCCGGTGGCCAGGAACCCGGGCAGCCGGTCGGTGCGGTAGCCGACCATCTGGACGCCGTGGGTCTCCATCCACTCGAGGGTGGCGGCGGCGTCGGCGACGTGCTTGGGGCCCGAGCAGACGACCGTGATCCGGGAGCGGGCCAGCTGGGGCAGGTCGGCCGAGATGTCGCCGCCGCCGAAGTGGATCCCGCCGATCCCGCCGGTGGCCATGACCCCGATCCCGGCCGCCTCGGCCGCGAACGCCGTCGCCGACACCGTGGTCGCCCCGTCGAGGCCGCGGGCGACCACGTAGGGCAGGTCGCGCACGGTCACCTTCCAGCGGACCGCCCCCGAGGCCAGGGCCTGGACCTCCTGGGGGTCGGCGCCGACGATCACCCGCCCGGCGATCACCCCGATGACGGCCGGCTCGGCGTCGGCCTTGGCGACCGCGGCCTGCTGGGCCTCGGCCGACTCGAGGTTGGCCGGGGACGGCAGGCCCTGGGCGAGCACGCTCGACTCGAGGGCGACGACAGCGCTGGCGTTGGCGATGCGGTCGGCGACGACGATGCGGCTGTGCATGAGCGGTGCATTCCCCTGTCGTGGTCGGGTTGGTTCGGCAGCCGTCAAGGGTACTCCGCGGCGCC
>DATABK010000162.1:0-6241 GCA_036259695.1 Actinomycetes bacterium
CCACCCCGTGCATGCCCTTGTCGCGCAGCTCGCGCAGCTGGAAGCGCATCTCCCCGGGGTCCAGCGCGCCGTTGAGGAACCAGAAGGGCAGGATGCCGAAGTCGCGGTTGGGCCGGCGGAACGCGGCCGCGTCCAGCGGCCGCGGGGCGGGCAGGGGCGGGGCCGAGCGGGTGGTCGGGGGGTCCTGCAGCTGCGTCATGGGGTCACCGTCGCCTTCACGAACCCTTCCGGCTTCTCGATGGCGGTGCAGAAGGCCTCGTCGATGGATGCCAGGGGGAAGCGGTGCGTGACCAGGCCGTCCAGGGAGATGCGCCCGGAGGTGACCAGGCGCATGCCGGCCCGCATGCCGCCGAGGATGGTCGCGACGTCGCGGAAGTGGGCGTTGGCGATGCGGAACGCGTTCCAGTTCCAGTCGGCCAGGGGGACCTGGCGGGGCGGCCCCTGGTGGTAGCCGGCGATCACAAGGGTCCCGCTCATGCGGGTGCAGCCGCCGATCGCCTCCAGGGCGGCCTGGCTGCCGGTGATCTCGATGGTCACGTCGGCGCCGGCCCCGCCGGTCAGCTCCCGGACGGCGTCGGCCAGCCGGTCGCGGGCCGGGTTGACGGTGGCCGTGGCCCCGGCGGCGGCCGCCCGCTGGAGGGCGTCGTCGCGGGTGTCGGCCACGATCACCTGGCGGGGGCCGCGGAGCTGGACCAGCCGCTGGACGAGCTGGCCCATGAACCCGGCCCCGACGATCACCACGTCGTCGCCGAGCCGGATCCCGGCCAGCTCGACGGCGTTGACAGCGCAGGCCAGGGGCTCGCCGAGGGCGGCCAGCTCCAGGGGGACGTCGCCGGAGGGGAAGCAGTGGGCGGCCGGGACGGCCAGGTACTCGCCGTACCCGCCGGCCGTGGCCCACACGGCCACCGGGTCGCCGGGGGCGGGGGCGACCACCCCGTCGCCGGCCTTCTCCACCACCCCGCTGACCTCGTGGCCGGGGTGCCAGGGGTAGCTGGCGTGGCCGGCCGCGCCCCGGTAGATGTCGAGCTCGGAGGCGCAGACCCCGCAGGCCGCGACCCGGACCAGGACCTCGCCGGGGCCGGCGGCGGGCATCGGCTCGTCGGCGATCGTGAACCGGCCGGGCTCGGTCAGGACGGCCTGGCGCATCAGCCGCCCTCCGGCATGAGCACGTGGGCCGACTCCGCGGCCATCCGGACGGTGACCGTCCTGGCCCCGGCCTCCAGCCGCACCGGCTTGTCGTCGAGCAGGTCCCGCACGCTGGCCCGGCCGGCCAGGGCGGCGTCCAGGGCCGGGGTGCGGGTCAGCTCGACGGCCGCCCTGGCGCCGAAGTTCAGCACCACCAGCACCGGCCGGCCGCCGGGCGGGGCCGGCCGCAGGTAGGCGAACGAGCCCCCGGGATCCGACGCCAGCACGTCGACCTTGGAGGTGTTGAGGGCGGGGACGGTGTGCTTGAGGGCGGCCAGGCGCCGGTAGAAGGGGCGCAGGCCGTGCCGGTCCTTCCAGGTGATCGGGGCCAGGTTGGCGTAGGGCTGGTAGCTGGCCCCGACCTCGTCGCCGGCGAACATGGCCGGGAGGCCGGGGACGGTGAACTGGAGGGTGGCCGCGACCCGGGTGAAGGCGGGCCCGTGCTGGTCGACGAAGCGGATGTCGGTGTCGTTGTTGTTGAGGAACCGCAGGACGATGGCGTCCTTGGCGTACCCCTCGGGCTCGTTGGTGACGGCCGCGGCCAGCAGCGGCTGGATCTCCTGGGGGAACTCCCACACCGACCCCCAGGCCCACTGGCCGGGCTCGTCGGTCCAGTCGTAGGCGACGTCGAAGCCGTGCGAGAAGAAGTAGGGGTCGGTGGCCGACCCCTCGGCCAGCAGCAGGAGGTCGGGGTCGATGCGCTTGAGCTCGCGGCGCAGCTCCGGCCAGAAGCCGGGCCGGCGCTCCTGCACCCCCCAGGCGGCGTCGACCCGGAACCCGTCGATCCCCCGCTCCCGCACCCAGTGGGCGAAGGCCTCGATGATCATGCGCCGGACCTCGGGGTTGTCGTAGTCGAGGTTGGGCAGGTGCGTCCAGTCAAAGTAGTGGGTGGGCTGGCCGCCGGCGTCGCGGTCGAAGAACCTCCAGTAGTGGGACGCCTTGCCGTTGGCCTGGGCGTCCTTGAACCAGGGGCTCTCGACCGACAGGTGGTTGGGGACGATGTCCACCAGCACCCGGATCCCCAGCCGGTGGGCCGCGGCGACCATGGAGTCGAAGGCCGCCGGCGGCCCCCAGGACGGGTCGAGCCGGAAGTAGTCGGTGATGGCGTACTCCTCGCCCGGGGCGCGCTCGCTGGCCGGCGGCCACAGCCACAGGGCGTCCACCCCGAGGTCCTTCAGGTATTGGAGGCGCCGCTCGACCGCGGCCGGCCCGTCGTCGCCCCACAGGGCCGGGACCGGGGCGTAGATCACCGCCGAGTCGATCCAGCGTGGGTGCTCCTTGGCCATGTCCACGGGCCGGGCCTTGGCGTCCTCGACGACGAAGTAGGTGGTGGCGGTGTCGGCCCGGCCCTCGGCGTCGGTCACGGTCAGGCGGGCGTAGTACTCGCCGTCGGCGGCCGGGGCCCGCAGCCGCAGCCGCCGGCCGTCGACCTGGCCGCGGAACGGCTTGCCGGCGGTGGTGGTGAGCCGGGCCGGATGGGCCCGGTCCGGCGACCAGGACCAGCCGACGACCTCGGCCCCGTCCGGCTCGGCGGGGTCGCTGGCTCCTCCGTCCAGGGTCACCGTGTCCCCGTCGGCCGCGACCTGGATGCGGGCCGTTGGCCGGGCCTTGAGGCGGCCGGTGAAGGTGAGGCGGGCCTCGTCGTCGCCGTCGGCCCGGCAGTGGGCGACCACGTCGTTGCGGCCCTCGCCGAGGGGCACCTCGGCCGTGAACCGGCCGTCGCGGACCGCCACCCGGCCCGCCCGCGGGACCGGGTGGCCGTTGACCAGCAGGGCCACCTCGGCGCAGCCGGCGGTGCCGCTGACCGGCTGGCGCCAGGCGAAGGACTCGCCCCCGCGCTGGTCGAACCGGACCGACGGCTCCCGCCCGCCGCCGCGGCCGCCCAGGGTGCAGGCCGCGGGGACGGCCATCAGCAGCGCGAGCAGCGCCCCGGTCCGGGCGCGCCCGCCCAGGGAGCCGGCCACGTCAGCCCTTCATCCCCGAGAGCGAGATGCCCCGGACGAACTGGCGCTGGAAGATGAGGAAGGCGGCGATCAGCGGGATGGCGGCCAGTACGGACCCGGCCATGATCAGGTTCCAGACGGTGCGGTTCTGCTCCTGGAACAGGGCCAGGCCGAGGGGCAGGGTGTAGAGCTGGGGGCTGCTGATGATGATCAGCGGCCAGAACAACGCCCCCCACCAGAACTGGAAGGTGAAGATGGCCAGGGCGGCCAGGGCCGGCCGGGACAGGGGCAGGATGACCTTCCAGTAGATCTTGAAGTGGCCGGCCCCGTCGATGCGGGCCGCGTCCAGCAGCTCGTCCGGGATCGACTTCATGTACTGGCGCAGCAGGAAGATCCCGAACGGGTTGACCAGGTTGGGGACGATGATCCCCCAGAACGAGTCCAGCCAGCCGTGCCCGCCGACCCCGGCCAGGTCGTTGCCGCCGAACAGCGGGATCCCCTTGAGGATCAGGTAGTTGGGGATGATGGTGACCTGGGCGGGGAGCATCATCGTGGCGAGCCCCAGGAAGAACAGGAAGTCCCGCCCCGGGAAGGTCCGCTTGGCGAAGGTGTAGGCGACCAGGGAGGAGAAGAACAGCTGGAGGATGGTGATCGTGGCGGTGGTGAAGGCGCTGTTGAGGATCCAGCGCCCGATCTGGTGGCCGGAGCCGAAGAAGCCGGTGTAGTTCTCCAGCGTCGGGTTCGTCGGGATCCACTTGGGCGGGTAGGAGAAGATCTCCGACAGCGGCTGGAACGACGACGACACCATGTAGAGGAACGGGGCCACGAACAGCACCGCCCCGGCGGACAGGACCAGATAGCGCACGACCCGGCCCGGCCGGACCCGCCGCCGAGGACGAGCCACCGACCGGGCCAGGGCACCGGCGGCCACTAGCGCTCCACCTGCTTGAGGTACCAGCGGAACTGGATGAAGGAGACCACGAACAGCAGCACGAACAGGACGTAGGCCATCGCCGAGGCATAGCCCATCCGGAAGAACCGGAACCCCTGCTGCCACAGGTAGTAGATGACCGTGGTGGTGGCCCCGCCTGGCCCGGGCGGCCCGCCGCTGGTCATCACGAAGATCTGGTCGAAGGCCTGCATCCCCCAGATGGTCTGGACGATCAGCAGGAAGAAGGTGGTCGGCGCGACCAGCGGGAAGGTGATGCGGCGGAACCGCTGCCAGGCGTTGGCGCCGTCCACATCGGCGGCCTCGTAGAGCTCGGCCGGGATGGCCTGGAGCCCGGCCAGGTACACCACCATGTTGAAGCCGACGCTGATCCAGATCCCCATTACGATCACCGCCGGCATGGCCAGGCCCCGGCTGCCCAGCCACTGGACCGGCTGGTCGATCACCCCCAGGCGCAGCAGGTAGTAGTTGGCCAGCCCGTAGTCGGCGTTGTAGACCCACTTCCAGATGATGGCCGCGATCACCAGCGGGGTGATGGCCGGGAGGTAGTACATGGCCCGGAACAGCCCGAGGGCCCGCATCTGGGTGTTGAGCAGCATCGCCAGCCCCAGCCCGATGGCCATGGCCGGGATGACCGAGCCGACGGTGAAGTACACGGTGTGCCAGATGGCCGCCCAGAAGGCCCCGTCACCCAGGACCTCGCGGTAGTTGCCGAGCCCGATGAACGGCCGGTCGGGCTCGATCAGGTCCCAGTCGTGAAACGAGATCCACAGCGACACCACCACCGCGTACAGGGTGAAGGTGACGAACAGGATCAGGCCGGGCGCGTTGAACAGGTACGCCGTCCACTCCCGGCGCATCTCCTTGAGCACCCCGCGCACGCCGCGCCTCGGCTTGCGCCGTGGCTGGGGCCGTGACCTGGTGCGCGGGACCGCCACCTGGGCCACGGTCTACTCCTCCAGCAGCGTCTGGCCCTTCTTGGCAGCCTTGTTGAGGGCCTCGCTGGCGCTCTGGTCGCCGTAGATGGCCTTGCCCAGCTCGGTGTTGAGGGCGTCGGAGACCTGCCCCCAGTTGGCGTTGGTGGTGGCCTCGTTGACCGCGCACTTCATCTGGTCGGCGAAGCCCTTGAGCCAGGGGTTGTAGCGGCCGAGCTGCGGGTCCGAGAGCAGCGACTGGCGCGGCGGCAGGAGCGTTGCCGTCGGGCTCCCAAAGGTCCACAGCTTCATGTTCTCGGGCCGGGACAGGTACTCGATCCACAGCCAGGCGGCGTCCTTGTTCTTGCTCTGGCTGGTCACGACCAGGCTGTCGCCGGCGATGGTGGTGGCGCAGCGGGCCGGGCCGGCCGGCAGCGGGGCCACGCTCCACTTGCCCTTGATCTTGGGGAACGAGGCGGACATCTCGCCGCCGAACCAGGCCCCGGCCATGTACATGGCCACCTTGCCGGTGGCGAAGGCCACCCGGCCGTCCCAGGAGTTGGAGGCCAGGTAGTCCGGTGGCGAGTACTTTCGCAGCCCGACGTAGAAGTCGGCCGCCTGCACGCCCTGGGGGCTGTTGAAGGTGATCGTCTTGCCGTCCTTGGACACCAGGTTGCCGCCGGCCTGCCACAGGAACGGCAGCCAGTAGTACTGGGCCTCGGGGGCGAACAGGATGTACCCGTACTGCTTCTTGGCCGGGTCGGTGAGCTTCTCGGCCGCCGCCTTGAGCTCGTCCCAGGTGGCCGGAGGCTTGGTGATGCCGGCGGCCTGGAACAGGTCGGTGCGGTAGAACAGGCCGGTGGTCTCGCCGTCGTAGGGCAGGGCGAACATGCTGTTCTGGTAGACGGCGGTCTGCTTGAACCCGGCCACGTAGTCGTCGAGCTTGACCGCCTGACTGCCGGCGATGTAGCCGTCCAGGTTGACGAAGGCCTTGCGGGCGGCGAAGTCCTGGACGGCGCCGGAGTCGATGAAGACCGTGTCCGGCGGGTTGCCGCCGGCGACCTGGGTTGTCAGCTTCTGGGTGGCGCTGTCGGCCGGCACGTTCATGAACTTGATCGTGATGTTGGGGTGCAGCTTCTTGAAGTCGGCGGCCAGCTTCTTCATCTGCTGGGCCTCGCCCACCCAGGACTGGAAGGTGACGGTGACCGGGCTGGTGGGCTCCTTGGGGGTGATGGGCTGGATCGTCTGGC
>DATABK010000163.1:0-12770 GCA_036259695.1 Actinomycetes bacterium
CCGAGCAGCCCGGCCTGGTCCAGCAGCGGCGGTTCGGGCCGCGACGCGCCGGCCACGCCCACATACAGGCTCATCCGCCGACTCCGGCGACGACCGCGCGGCGCGGCGACCCGGCCGCCATGGCGCGGCGCGGAGCCCCGACCGCGGGCGCCAGGTACGGCGCAGCTGCCCCGGTCCCGCCGACCCCTACTCCGGCCCACCGCAAGGCGACCCCGTGCCCCCGCCCCGACCCGCTCCGCAGCGGCACGGCGACCCCGGCCCACACCGACCAGCCCCCCGACCAACCGCCTTCTTCGAGTCAGACCCCGTCACCGCAACCGCCCCCAGATCAGCGAGTAGCTCGTCCAGCAGTCGCACCGCCGCCGCCTTGTCCAGGGGGTTGTTCCCGTTGCCGCATTTCGGGGACTGGACGCACGAGGGGCAGCCGGTGTCGCAGGGGCAGGAGCCGACGGTGTCGCGGGTTGCGCGGAGGTGCTCCAGGGCCCGCCGGTGGCCTTGTTCGGCGATGCCGGCGCCGCCGGGGTAGCCGTCGTAGACGAAGATCGTGGCGGCGCCGGTGTCGGGGTGCCAGGCGGTGGAGAGGCCGCCGATGTCCCAGCGGTCGCACATGGCGAACAGGGGGAGCAGGCCGATCTGGGCGTGCTCGGCGGCGTGGGCGGCGCCGGGGATGTCCCTGGGGACGAGGGCGGCGGCGTCCAGGAGGTCGGGGGAGAGCGTGTACCAGTAGGCGACGGTCTGGAGGTGGGCCGGGGGCAGGTCGAGTTCCTCGTAGCCGAGCAGCTCGCTGGTCCCGACCCGGCGGCGCTCGTAGCCGACCACCTGCTCGGAGACGTCGACCCGGCCGAGCCAGAGGGTCGAGCGGGGGAGGTCGACCTGGCGGGTGGGCTCGACAACGGTGATGTCGATGTCGCTTCGCGCCTGGGTGTACTCGTCGCCTTTGGCCTCGGTGACCAGGGCGACGCCGGCCTCGAGGTCCAGCTCGGCGACCCGGAAGTGCTCGCCCTGGTGGAGGTAGACGGCCCCCCGGTGCACGGTCGAGGGCGCCCGGGCCCGGTCGACGGTGCCGATGAGCTGGCCCGAGTCGGCGCCGACGATGGTGACCGGGCTGCCGCCGGCATTGCGGATGTCGACCTGGTCGGCCTGGCTGAGCCCGGAGCCGGGGTGCAGCCGGTCCCGGCGGCGGCGCAGCGCCCCCTCGGCCTCCAGGGCCTCGGTCAGGGCCCGCGCCCCGTCGCCCCCGAACAGCTCCATGTCCCGGTCGGTCAGCGGCAGCTCGAAGGCGGCGCACAGCAGGTGGGGCGCGAGCACGTAGGGGTTGGTCGGGTCGACCAGGGCGGCCTCGTGGGGGCGGCCGAACAGGTCGCCGGGGTGGTGGAGCAGGTAGGCGTCCAGGGGGTCGTCCTTGCCGACCAGCACGGCCAGGGACGGCTCGCCCTGGCGGCCGGCCCGGCCGGCCTGCTGCCACAGCGAAGCCACCGTGCCCGGGTAGCCGTCGAGCACGACCGCGTCCAGGCCGCCGACGTCCATGCCCAGCTCGAGGGCGTTGGTGGTGGCCAGCCCGAGCAGCCGGCCCGAGACCAGGCCCTGCTCCAGCTCGCGCCGCTCCTCAGCCAGGTAGCCGGCCCGGTAGGCGCGGACCCGGCCGGCCAGGCGGCGGTCGACCTCGGCGACCCGGTGCCGGGCGAACGTCGCCACCAGCTCGGCCGACTTGCGCGAGCGGGTGAAGCAGAGGGTGCGCACGCCGGCCTCGACGGCGGCGGCCAGCCAGGTGGCCGACTCGGTGTTGGCGCTGCGGCGCAGGCCGGTCGTCTCATCCAGCAATGGCGGCTCCCAGAGGGCGAAGGAGACCGGCCCGCGCGGGGAGCCGTCCTCGGTGACCGCCTCGACCGGCAGGCCGACCAGCCGGCTGGCCAGCTCGGCCGGGTTCCCCAAGGTGGCCGAGGCGAGCACGAAGGTCGGGCTGGCTCCGTAGCGGGCGGCCAGGCGGCGCAGGCGGCGCAGGATCGCGGCCACATGCGAGCCGAACACGCCACGCAGGGTGTGGGCCTCGTCCACGACCACGTAGTCGAGGCGGCCGAGGAAGGCCGCCCAGCGCTCGTGGCCGGGGAGGATGCCGCGGTGGAGCATGTCGGGGTTGGTCAGGACCAGGTTGGCGCTGCGGCGGATCATCGGCCGGTCGGCGGCCGGGGTGTCGCCGTCGTAGGCGGACGCCCTGACCCCGGCGAGCGCGAAGGAGCGGACGGCCCGGAGCTGGTCGCGGGCCAGGGCCTTGGTGGGGGAGAGGTACAGGGCGGTGCGGTGGCCCTCGCCGAGCAGGGCGTCGAACACCGGGAGCTGGTAGCACAGGCTCTTGCCGGAGGCGGTGCCGGTGGCGACCACGACGTGACGGCCGGCCCGGGCCAGCTCCACCGCCGCCGCCTGATGGGACCAGAGCGAGGTCAGGCCCCGTGCGGCCAGCCGCGAACGAACCACCTCGGGCAGGTCGTCGGGCGGGTCGACCAGCCGCGCCGGCCGTGCCGGCAGCCGCTCCAGGTGCACGAGCTGGCCACGGTAGTCGGGGTCGCCGGTGAGGTCGTCCACCAGCGCGACAGGGTCATCCACGCCGTCATGGTATCCGCGATCCCGACAACACCGACCGCTTCGTCCCATCCTCACGCCACCCGGGCTGCAGCACGAGCCCGCCACGAGCCCCCCGGGGGCGAGCGTAGCCCAGCGGCGAGGGCGCAGTTCACCGTTGTCCACAGGCCCCGGCGACCCGGGAACCCGTCCCGGACCCCCCAGATCAGCTCAGCTTGCCGGCCCGCAGGCGGCCGAACAGCGAATAGGCCCCGGGGAGGAGGCGGACCACCGAGGCGCCGCCGGCGCTGCCGGCGACGCTGGGCACGGCGATGTTCTTGATGCCGCTGGCTGGGACGTCGGTGGCCAGCAGGGCCAGGCGGAGCAGCTCGGGGAAGGACAGGTCGGTCTTGACCTCGTCGCGGATGATGCCGAGCCAGGTCATCACCTTGGCCGGGTCCTCCTTGACCTGGCGCTGGTAGGTGGCCAGGCCGCCCACCAGGAGCTGGCCCTGGTGGCGGGAGCGGTCGAAGTCGCCGCCGGGCAGGGTCTTGCGGGCGCGGGCGTAGGCCAGTGCCTGGCCGCCGGTGAGGTTCCGCCGGCCCTTGTCGAGGAAGGCCCCGGCGAAGCTGTCGCGAAGGTTCATGTCCACGTTGACCTGGACCTTGCCGACCTTGTTGACGATGTCGGTAAGGCCGTCGAACGAGGTCAGCGCGTAGTAGTCGATGGTCAGCCCGGTGAGCTGCTCGAAGGTGGTGACCAGGAGCCGCGGGCCGCCGAAGGACATGGCGGCGTTGATCTTGTTGGTGCCGTGCCCGGGGATGGGCACGTAGCTGTCGCGGGGGAAGCTGAGGATGGACCCGCGCTTCTTGACGGTGTCGATGATCACCAGCTGGAGGGCGTCGGCCCGGCCGCTCTCAACGCTGCCGCCGCGGCCGAACCTGGGCGCGCCCGAGTCCGACCCGATGGTCAGGAGCACGACCCGCCGCTTCAGGGTCGGCGTGGCCGAGGCGGCATGGGCCCGCTGGACCGTGACCGCCGGGGCGTCCTGGGCGGTGGCCGGCCGCGGGGGCGAGGTCGCCACCACCAGGCCGGCGGCCAGGGCCGCCACCAGGGCCAGGGTGGCGGCCAGCGTGAGGCCTCGGCGGGTCACTTGGGCGGTCCCGTACGGCTGTCGAAGGCGGCGATCCGCCAGCCCTCGCCGGTGGCCAGCAGCTGCAGGACCGAGCGGAGGTGGACCTGCCCGCTGCCCTTGGCGGTGTCGGCGGTGCCGTCGAAGGCGAGCCGGACGGTGGCCGCCGCCGGCCGCTTCTCGCCGTACAGGACCACCGCCCGGGCGCTGGCCCGGCCCGGCCGGACGGCGCTGACCTTGGCGGCGTCGGCACCCAGCGACAGGGCGTCGAGCTGCTTGCGGGCCGACGCCCGGACCGGCTTGTCGAACAGCCTGAGAAGGCCGCCCCAGCCGCCCTTGCGCCCGGCCGCGTCGACGAAGGCGGCGGTCAGGTAGCGGTCCAGGAACCGCTCCAGCCCGGGTTGGGCCTGCTCGGCCGCGCGCCTGGCGCTCGGCCCGCCCGGCGGGACCTTGGCCATGGTGACCAGCTTGACCTGGAGCGGCTGGGCCCGGGCGGCCGAGCCGGCGGGCGGGCCGGACGCCTGCCCGTGGCCCTCGGACCCACCGCCCGAGGTGCAGCCGGCGGCCAGCAGGACGCCCGCGAGCACGCCGGCCAGGGCGGCGACGCGGAACTTGGATTGGTTGCGGGCAGCCACGATCACCAGTTCTCAGGAGGAGGTTTGCCGGGCGCGGCGTAGGCTACCAAACCCCCCTGACGTTGCTCGCAGGCGCCCCGGCAGCCTATCGTTGCACGTCCCCAGCCCGCGAGACTGGAGCAGAGGATGGATCTCGACCTCAACGTGCGCAAGGACGACGACCACTCGGTGCTCGAAGTGGCCGGTGAGATCGACGTCTACACCGCGCCGAAGCTGCGCGAGCAGCTGATCGAGTTGGTCAGCGACGGCTCCTACCACATCGTCGTCGACCTGGAGAAGGTCGACTTCCTGGACTCGACCGGGCTCGGCGTGCTCGTCGGCGGGCTCAAGCGCGTCCGCAACCACGACGGCTCGCTGCAGCTGGTCTGCACCCAGGAGAAGATCCTCAAGATATTCCGGATCACCGGGCTGACCAAGGTCTTCCCGATCCACAGCTCGGTCGCCGACGCCGTCTCGGCCCCGACCGAGTAGCCGCCCGGCGATGGATGCCGAGGCCGAGGCGCCGGCCACCGTCCGCCTGGCCTTCCCGCCGGAGGCGCGCCTGCTGGGCACGATCCGCCTGGTCGTCGGGATCGTCGCCCGCAAGGCCGGGATGGGCGAGGAGGGTATCGAGGACCTCAAGGTGGCTGTCTCCGAGACCTGCGCGGTCGCGGTCGGCGACCTGAACCGGGCCGGGCGGCCCGACCCGATCGAGGTCGACTTGGTCGAGGCGGTCGACCGGTTCGGCATCGAGGTCCGCGACCGGGCCCCGGCGGCGGCCTCGGGCGGCCCCGCCGAGGCTGCCGAGGGCGAGGTCGACGACCGCGAGCTCGGCCTGGCCCTGGTCGGGGCGCTGGTCGACGACCTCAAGACCTCGACCCTGGACGGCGGCGGCAACCGGACCAGCTTCTGGCTGCGCCGCGCGCCCCGCGGCCTTCCCGACCTCGACCTGCCGCCGCCCCTGACTTGAGGCGTGGGCAACCTTTTCACGGCTTGCCCGGTTCTCGGACCCGTAGCTATGATCCGCCCAATCCTCGCGGGCTCGCGGGACGGCCGGTTCCCTGGGCGGGCGCCTGGGACGACGCCGGGCCGGGATCCGCGCTCGACATTCTCCGCTCGAACCGTCCAGGGCCTCTCCCTGGACCCCGGGCTTGATCCAACGCCCCAGCGCTGGGGCGTCGAGGAGGTCTGATGAGCCCAGTACGGCTGCTGGCGCAGGAGGCAAGCGCCGACGTCGAGTTCGGGTCCGGGGAGAACCTGGCCCTGTTCGCCATCATCCTGGTCTGCCTGCTGGCCCTGCTGGTCGCGTTCGTCCTGGTCCGGCAGGTCCTGGGCGCCGACCAGGGCACCGACAAGATGCGCGAGATCGCCCGGGCCATCCAGGAGGGCAGCCGGGCCTACCTGAGCCGGCAGTTCCGCACCCTGGCCGTGTTCGTCGTCCTGCTCTTCTTCCTCCTGCTGCTGCTGGAGGCCGACTCCGGCTCGGTCCGGATCGGCCGCTCGGTCGCCTTCCTGGTCGGGGCCGCCTTCTCGGCCCTGGCCGGCTACACCGGCATGCAGCTGGCCGTGCGGGCCAACGTGCGGGTCGCGGCCGCGGCCGACCAGGGCGGGTTGCTCAAGGCCATGCCCATCGCCTTCCGGGCCGGCGGGGTGGCCGGCATGTTCGTGGTCGGGCTGGGCCTGCTCGGCGCCGCCGGGGTCGTCCTCGTCTACCAGGGCGACGCGGCCAGCGTGCTGTTCGGCTTCGGGTTCGGGGCCGCCCTGCTGGCCATGTTCATGCGGGTCGGCGGGGGGATCTTCACCAAGGCGGCCGACGTCGGGGCCGACCTGGTCGGAAAGGTCGAGAAGTCCATCCCCGAGGACGACCCCCGCAACGCGGCCGTGATCGCCGACAACGTCGGCGACAACGTCGGCGACTGCGCCGGCATGGCCGCCGACCTGTTCGAGTCCTTCGAGGTGACCCTGGTCGCGGCCATCGTCCTCGGCCTGGCCGCCTTCCCCGACCGCCCTGAGGTCGGCCTGCTGTTCCCCCTGGTCGTCCAGGCCATCGGGATCATCTCCTCGATCGTCGGGATCTACATGGTCCGGCCGCGCTCGGAGACCGAGCGCGGCATGCGCACGATCAACCGGGGGTTCTTCGCCTCGGCCGGGATCTCGCTGGTGCTGGTCGGGATCGCCTCGATCGTCTACGTCCAGGACTGGCGGCCGGTGGCCGCGGTCGCCCTCGGGCTGGCCCTGTCCACCGTGATCCAGCTGATGACCTCCTACTACACCGCCACCGAGTACAAGCCGGTGCGGGAGATCGCCGAGGCCTCGGAGACCGGGCCGGCGACCACCATCCTGTCCGGCTTCGCCACCGGCCTGGAGTCGTCGGTGTACGCCATCCTGGCCATCGTCGGGGCGATCGTCGGGGCCGTGCTCATCGGCAGCGGCGAGGGCCTCGACTTCCAGCTCTACATGATCTCGCTGGCCGGCATGGGCATGCTCACGACTGTCGGTGTGGTCGTGTCGATGGACACCTTCGGGCCGATCAGCGACAACGCCCAGGGCATCGCCGAGATGTCCGGAGGCGTCGGGCCGCGGGGGGCCGAGGTGCTGACCTCCCTGGACGCGGTCGGCAACACCACCAAGGCGATCACCAAGGGGGTGGCCATCGCCACCGCCGTGCTGGCCGCGACCAGCCTGTTCGGGTCGTTCCGGCAGGCGCTGCTGAACGCCGGCCTGCCCCTCGAGGAGGTCGACATCCCGATCGAGCAGCCCGGCGTGCTGGTCGGCCTGCTCATCGGGGGGTCGGTGGCCTTCATGTTCTCGGCCCAGGCCATCCGGGCGGTCGGCCGGGCCGCCGGCCGGGTGGTGTTCGAGGTCCGCAAGCAGTTCCGCGAGCACCCGGGGATCATGAACTACACCGAGCGGCCCGACTACGGCGCCGTGGTCGACATCTGCACCAAGGACTCCCTGCGCGAGCTGCTGACCCCGGGGCTCCTGGCCGTGCTGGCCCCGATCGCCACCGGGTTCCTGTTCGGGTCGGCCGCCCTCGGCGCCTACCTGGCCGGGGCCATCCTCACCGGGCAGCTGCTGGCCGTGATGCTGTCGGTGTCCGGCGGGGCCTGGGACAACGCCAAGAAGTTCGTCGAGGATGGCCACCACGGCGGCAAGAACTCCGAGCCCCACAAGGCGACCGTGATCGGCGACACCGTCGGCGACCCCTTCAAGGACACCGCCGGCCCGGCCCTGAACCCGCTGATCAAGGTGATGAACCTGGTCGCGGTGCTGATCGCCCCGACGGTGGTCGCCCTCGCCGACGACGAGCTCCTGCGGTTCGCGATCGCTCTGGTCGCGGTGGCCCTGCTCGGCTGGGCGCTGTGGCGGTCCAACCGCCTCGGCGGGGTCGCCCTGGCCACGCCGGCCGACGAGCCGACAATGCCCAACCAGCCGCAGCCTCATCCGACTGAGCGCTCGGTCTCTTGAGCGGCGGTCCACCGCCGCAGTCCTTGATCCATGTGGGGGGAGCGAGCTCCCCCGGCGTCCCGGAGCGCCCGTGCCATAGCAAGGCTGGGACTGTGGATAGCCGGGTGTACGGTCGTCTGGAATACGGGAGGCTGTTCCTGCCTTGACAGAACAGGCGGGCGGTCGGCAACACTACGCCGTTCCGCCCGATCTCCCCACGATGAACAAAGGATCTCCATTGGCACGCAACCTGGTCGTGGTCGAGTCGCCGGCCAAGGCGAAGACCATCGGCAAGTACCTGGGCAAGGACTACGACGTGGTCGCCTCCATGGGCCACGTCCGTGACCTGCCCAAGTCGGACTTTGCCGTGGACATCGACGGCGGCGTCTCCGTCACCTATGAGGTGACCCAGAAGGGCAAGAAGGTCGTCTCCAGCATCCGCAAGGCCGCCAAGGCGGCCGACCAGGTGTTCCTCGCCACCGACCCGGACCGCGAGGGCGAGGCGATCGCCTGGCACATCGCCGAGGCGGCCAAGCTGGCCGCCGCCTCGACCCGCCGGGTGACCTTCACCGAGATCACCGCCGACGCCGTCCGGCGGGCCTTCGCCCAGCCCCGCGACATCGACGACCGCCTGGTCGACGCCCAGCAGGCCCGCCGGGTGGTCGACCGGATCGTCGGCTACAAGCTGTCGCCGGTGCTGTGGCGCAAGGTCCGGGCCGGGCTGTCCGCCGGCCGGGTCCAGTCGGCCGCGCTCAAGATGATCGTCGACCGCGAGCGCGAGATCGAGGCCTTCCGGCCCCGCGAGTACTGGAGCCTCGAGGCCGACCTGGCCACCGAGGCCGAGGAGGCGGTCCACGCCCGCTACCCGGTGGGCGAGAAGCAGAAGTTCGTCCTCGGCGACGAGGGCTCGGCCACCACCGCCGCCGAGATGGCCAGGGCCGCCACCTGGACGGTCGCCGACGTCAACAAGAGCGAGCGCAAGCGCAGCGCCGCGCCGCCCTTCATCACCTCCACCCTCCAGCAGGAGGCGTCCCGCAAGCTCGGGTTCTCCTCCAAGCGGACCATGGCCGTGGCCCAGCAGCTGTACGAGGGGGTCGAGCTGCCGGGCGAGGGCTCGGTCGGGCTCATCACCTATATGCGGACCGACTCCCCGGCCCTGTCCTCGGCCGCCCAGGACGACATCGCCCGCCTGGTCGCCGAGCGCTACGGCGCCAACTACGTCAAGCGGACCCAGTACCGGGCCAAGGCCAAGCAGGCCCAGGAGGCCCACGAGGGGATCCGGCCGACCGCCGTGGCCCGTACCCCCGAGGCGGTCGCCGCCCACCTCGACCCGTCCCAGCGCCGGCTGTACGAGCTGATCTGGAAGCGGGCCGTGGCCTCCCAGATGGCCCAGGCCGTGTACGACCAGACCAGCGTCGACATCAAGGCCGGAGACCTGACCTTCCGGGCGACCGGGTCGGTGCTGCGCTTCGACGGGTTCGTCCGCGTGTACCTGGAGGGCCGCGACGACGACGTCGAGGAGGAGGCCGGCACCCTGCCCGAGCTGACCGTCGGGCAGGTGCTGCGGCTGGTCGAGCTCACCCCCGAGCAGCACTTCACCGAGCCGCCGCCCCGCTACACCGAGGCCAGCCTGGTCAAGGCGCTGGAGGAGCACGGCATCGGCCGCCCCTCGACCTACTCGCCGACCATCTCGACGCTGATGGACCGCAAGTACGTGCGGCTTGACCGCAAGCGGTTCCACCCCGAGGACGTCGGCATCGTGGTCACCGACCTCCTCGCCGACGTCTTCCCCAAGGTCATCGACCTCGGCTTCACCGCCGAGATGGAGGAGGACCTGGACCGCATCGCCAGCGGGGCCAAGCCGTGGGAGCCGCTCGTCAAGACCTTCTTCGAGGAGGTCGAGGGCACCATCGCCGAACGCCAGGAGAAGGTGTCGCGGCCCGAGGAGGCGACCGACGAGGTCTGTCCCACCTGCGGTGAGGAGACCGGGGCCAAGCTGGTCCGCAAGTGGGGCCGCTACGGCTGGTTCCTGTCCTGCAGCCGCTACCCGGACTGCAAGTACCGGCGCAACGCCAACCAGTCGGCCGAGCAGGCCGCCGAGCAGGCCGAGCCCGAGCTGACCGACGTGCCCTGCCCCAAGTGCGGCAAGCCGATGGTCAAGCGCAGCGGCCGCTTCGGGCCGTTCCTGGGCTGCTCCGACTACCCCAAGTGCCGCGGCATCAAGAACCTGGGCGAGCAGTCGTACGGGACCTGCCCCAGGTGCGGCCAGGGCGAGATCGTCTCCAAGCGGACCAAGCGCGGCAAGACCTTCTACAGCTGCAACCGCTACCCGGACTGCGACTTCGCCCTCTGGCAGGCGCCCCTGTCCCAGCCCTGCCCGAGCTGCGGCAGCCTGCTCGCCCCCGACAAGGACCCGGACACCGCCACCTGCGCCAAGTGCGGCACCCAGGTCCGGGTGTCCGAGCTGGTCAGCGTCTGACCCCGGTGCTCCGATGGGTGACCCGGGCCGCCTGATCGCCTTCGAGGGCGTCGAGGGGTCCGGCAAGTCGACGCAGCTGGAGCTGCTGCGGCGGGCCCTGGAGGGGCGGGTTCGAGAGGTCGTCGTGACCCGGGAGCCGGGCGGCACCCCGGCCGGGGAGCGGATCCGGGCGGTGCTGCTCGACCCGGCGGTGGAGCTGCATCCGCGGGCCGAGGCGCTGCTGTTCGCGGCCGCCCGGGCCGAGCTGGTCGAGGCGGTGATCCGCCCGGCCCTGGAGCGGGGCGCGGTGGTGCTCTGTGACCGCTACCTGGACTCGTCCCTGGCCTACCAGGGCGGCGCCCGCGGGCTCGGGCGGGGCCCGGTCACCGAGGTCAACCGGTTCGCCACCGGCGGCCTCGTGCCCGACCTGGTGGTCCTGCTCGACCTCGACCCGGCGTCCGGGTTGCGCCGCCGGGCCGGGGAGCTGGACCGGATCGAGGCCCAGGACCTCGCCTTCCACCGGCGGGTCCGGCAGGCCTTCTGCGACCTGGCCGCCGCCGACCCTGGGCGCTTCGCGGTGGTCGACGCCGCCGCCCCCGTGCAGGAGGTCGCCGCCCGGGTCCAGGCCGCCGTCCTCCCCCTTCTGGAGCAGGCATGAGCTCCATCTGGGACCTGGTCGTCGGCCACGACGAGGCCGTGGCCATGCTCAAGGAGGCGGTGGCCTCGGAGCGGGTCACCCACGCCTGGCTGTTCACCGGCCCGCCCGGGATCGGCAAGCTCCACACGGCCAGGGTGTTCGCCGCCGCCCTGAACTGCCCGGCCGGCGGCGACGGCACCTGCGACACCTGCCGGCGCATCCTCAGGGGCGTCCACCCCGACGTCCACCTGGTCGTCCCCGAGGGCGACAACCTCCTGGTCGAAGACGTCCGGGCCGTCCGCGAGGAGGCCTCCCGCACCCACCACGAGGCCCGGACGGCCGTGTTCATCCTCGACGAGGCGGACCGGATGACCGAGGCCGCCGCCAACGCCCTTCTCAAGGTCCTCGAGGAGCCGCCCCCCGAGGTCGTGTTCGTGCTGGTCGTCCGCAGCGCCGAGGCCCTGGTCGGCACCGTGCCCTCGCGGGCCCGCACCCTGCCGTTCGTCAGCCTGTCCCTGGCCGAGCTGACCTCCGCCCTCGGCGAGGACCTCCAGCTCGACCCGGACCAGACCGCCTGGGCCGCCGCGGCCAGCCACGGCCGCCTGGCCAGGGCCCGAGCCCTCCTCACCGACGAGGCCGCCCGCACCCGCCGCTCCACCGTCCTCGACCTCACCGAGCGCCTGGCCAGCGGCCAGCCCTCGGACGCCCTGGCCGCCGCCGCCACCGTGGTCACCATCGCCGACGAGGTCGCCGCCGCCGCCCGACTCCGCCAGGAACGCGAGGTCGCCGAGCTCGAGGAGGCCTTCGGCACCGGCCGCGGCACCGGCGCCCTCCGCAAGCGCCTGGAGACCCGCCACCGCCGGGAGCTCCGCCGGGTGCGGTTCGACGCCATCCGAGACTCCCTGGCCGACCTGCTCGGGGCCTACCGGGACATCGCCCTCCTGGCGTCGTCGGGAGGGCCGGGGGGTCCCGAGGGCCCGACCGCCCCAGCACAGCACCCCGACGGGTCCCGGAGTCCCGGGGAGGCGCCGCTGGTCCACCCGGACAAGGAGGGGACGTTCGCACGGCTGGCCGCCCGGACCGACCCGGCCGGCGCCCTGCGGGCCGCCGGCGCCGTCGAGGAGGCCGACCGCCGCCTGGCCATCGGCGCCGCCCCCCTCCTGACCCTCGAGGCCGCCTTCCTCTCGGTCCAGGCCGCCCTCCGCGGCCCCGCCGTCCCCATCAACCGTCTGGCCATCCGCCGCTGACCACCGGTTTGCGCCCCCCGGTGGCGTGAGACCCCGCAACCCACGAGGAGGTGGCGCATGGGCAGTGCTCGCGGCCGAGGCCTGTTCTGGCCGGGTGTCCTCGTCGGCATCGGCATCGCCGGCACCCTCGACGAGGTCGTCCTCCACCAGCTCCTGCGCTGGCACCACTTCTACGACCGCTCAACCGCGTCGGTCGGCCTGATCTCCGACGGCCTGTTCCACATCTTCAGCACCGCCCTGCTCGTCATCGGCGTCATCCAGCTGGTCGAGCGCCGCCGCACCACCCCCGACCCACCCCGCATCGCCCTGGCCGGCATCCTCCTCGGCGCCGGCGGCTTCAACCTCTACGACGGCACCATCCAGCACAAGCTCCTCGGCCTCCATCAGGTCCGCGCCGGCGCCCCCAACAACCTCCCCTACGACGTCGCCTTCCTCGCCATCGCCGCCATCCTCGCGCTCGCCGGCGCCCTCCTCCTCCGCCGCACCCGCCACCCCACCCCCGACCGATCTCCCTAGCCCGCCCCCACGCCCTTCGGTACACTCCGCCTTCGCACCGACCAGTTCGGCCGGCCCGCCAGCCCGAGTGGCGTAGTGGTAGCGCATCCGACTCGTAATCGGAAGGTCGAGGGTTCGAATCCCTCCTCGGGCTCCAAACGGCAGGTCAGAGGGCGTTCTAGAG
>DATABK010000164.1:0-3975 GCA_036259695.1 Actinomycetes bacterium
GAGACCTCGACGCCCCACACCGGGTGCAGCGCGACCTGCTTGTGCTGGTTGCGGTCCAGAACCCATGCCCCGTAGAGAGTGGCGTGCTGGCCGACCCTGGGGACTGTCAGCTTCGGTACGTCGCGAGGAACAACGGCCGCACGGAGCAGCCTCCCATCTGCGGACGGGAGGAACCGGGCGTAGCTCTGGTCCACCGCGATCAGCAGGTTGAGCTCGCCATCGGCCGGGTCGCGTCGGACCTGCCTGACGGTGCCGCTCACCGTCGAACAGCTGGCCACGACGACATACCGGGTCGGATAGGGAACACCAACCATCGGGTCGTGCCGACAGGCCACGGCGCCCGTTCGCCAGCCGGGTGCGCTGGCCGGCGGCGCCATCGCCGTCTCCAGACCACCGCCTCGGAGGAGCCCGTAGCCGACGGCGGCGGAGAACAGCACGAGCGCGATCCCGGCGCGAGCGAGGACCTGCGGCGTCCCGAGCCGCCCGAGGTGCCGGTGCCGGCCACGCATGCTCATCCCTGTGGCCGTGGCCCTCGCCTCCCCCCCACCGCTTGTCGTGGCACCGAGAGGCCGGAGAACGATGCGTAGTTGCCCTCCGAATCGGTGAGCACCACGTAATAGGGAGGCTGGGCCCGCCGCGGAACCGGGAACCGCAGGTTGATCGACCCGTCACGGTCGGCGCGCACGGCGGCGACCCGGCGGCCGTGGTAATGCACCTTCACCGTCGAGTTCATGGTGAAGCCCCAGCCGCGAACCCTCACCACCCCCCCACCCACCTTGTGCGTCACCACCGGCTTCTTCCGCAGCCGGGTCGCCTTGTAGATCCATGCCCGACCCTCGTGGTTCACGTACACGGTGTGGACCAGCTCGCCCCCGTACCGGGCGATCAGCTCGCGGAACTTCCGCTGGGTCGAGGTATTGACCAGCGGGTCTTCCTCGGGGTCGTCGATGGTGGTCGAGGTGGCGTAGTAGACGAGGTAGTCGACGGTTCCCTTCTCCATGAGGTGTGGCGGCCAGAGCGCCACCCAGTCCCGCGGTGTGATCTCCCGGGGGCTGGGGAGGGCGTGGACGATCTCGCCGCCGGGCAGCACGGTCGCCAGGCGGAACCGACCGAACGGATAGGCGTCCCGCTTGGCGTAGAACGAGAACACGTACTGCGCCGACCCGTGCGACAGGGTCATCACGCCGGCGTCGGCCGGGCTGTTGTCGGCCAGCCACCGGGCCGCCTCCTCCAATCCCGCGTAGCTGTCGTCGTGCAGGGCCCGCCACTGGAACGGGACCACTCCAGCCACCAGCACCCCGACCAAGGCGAACACCCCGGCGACCCGGGGAACCACCCCCGACGGCCGGGGCAGGCGATCCAACGCGCAACCGGCGAGCAGGCACCAGGCCGGAACTGACGGCAGCAGATAGTTGAACGCCTTCAGCGGATAGAGCAGGTAGAACCCCACGAACACCAGCAGCCACAGCCCAGGGATCAGGTCGGCCCGCGACCGCCGGACCGCCGCCGTCACCATTCCCGCGGTCCACAGGAGCACGACCACGGCCCCCTCCCGACCCAGCAGCACCGTCGGGTAATAGGTCCAGGGCACGTGGCTGACCCGGCGGCTGCTCCGGGACAGGAAGTCGCCGAACTCCTTCGAGTTGGACGCCAGGTCCAGCAGGACCGGGCTGAGGAACACCAGGAACGCCCCGGCGGCCAGCCCCACCATCCGCCACGGCAGGCGCCGCCGCGACACCAGCAGGTACCCGCCCAGAACCGGTAGGAGCAGCACCCCGACGATCTTGGCCTGGACGGCCAGGGCGACACAGGCGGCGAACCCGTACAGCCACAGCGGCTTGCTGGTCCGGTCCCACCGGGCCAGGCACAGCATCGCCGTGGTGACCAGGAACGTCAGCGTCGCGTCCAGCAGGGCCAGCCTGGCCAGGCCCACCGAGTAGCTGCTCACGGCCAGCAGCAGGGCCGCGATCAGCGCCGCCCGCCGCGTAGACAAGGTCCGGGCGATGGCGAACACGACCACGATCGTCAGCGTGCTGAAGGTCGCGGCCACCACCCGGGCCAGGACGTCGCTGACCCCGAACAGCCGGTAGGCCAGCGACACGACCCGCTGGAACAGCAGGAAGTTCGAGTTGCCTCTGGACATGAGGATGAACCAGCGCTGGAGCTCGTCGACCCCGGCGAGCACCGCCGCCTGGCCGGCGTACACGGCCTCGTCGCCGCGGAACCCGACCCGGTCCAGGTTCCAGAACCGAAGCAGCCCGCCCACGGCGACGATCGCCGCCAGGGCGGCCGTCTCCAGGGCCCAGGGCCGGCGGCGCCCGGCACGGCGGCGGCCAGGGACGACGGCCGCGCCAGCCTCGTCAGCCGAGCCGAGCGAGCCCCCCGACCCGACCCCGCCGGCCGGCCCCTCAACAGGACCCACGAACGGCGCCAGCTCAACCGGCGGCGGCTCACCTCGAAGGTCGATCCGCACCGACCCGGCCGCCTCGAGTGGCGGCCGGTCGCGGGCGACCCGACCTCGGAGGCTCACGCGGCCGCGCACTCCACGACCAGCTCGGGCCGCTGGCTCAGCGGGCCCTCCTTGGAGGAGTAGCCGGCGCCGTCGTAGGCGCTCGAGGTGACGGCCACACCGACCGGCCCGTCCCCGCGAACCAGCGAGGTGACGTCCACCTCGTACCAGGTGCCCTTGGTCACGCCGTCGAGGCGGGCGACGGCCGGGGCGTCGGTGGCCGGGGCTGTCTCCCAGGTCACCGACCGCTCCTCCCAGCCGGTGTCGGCCAGCGGGCGGAACTCCCCGCCCCTCGGCGACGAGTCGACGTTGAAGAGCCGCAGGTGGGCGACGGAGATCGGGCAGCCGCCGGTGCCGGCCACGTTGAAGGCCATCAGGGCCTTCCTGACCGGGTCGTTGTCGGCGTAGGTCTTGGTCGCGGTGCCGTAGGCGGTGGTCGGGGTGTCGGCGTTGACGTAGGTGTCCTTGGTCGGCTGGAACCGCAGCACCCTCCCCTGCCGCTTGGTGGTCGCGGTGACCTCCGCCGACGACGGCGACGCCTTGCCGTTGCCGTCGTACGCGACCACCCGGTAGGTGTGGGTGCTGCTGGGCGCCAGGCCCCGGTTCGCGTAGCTGGTGACCCAGCCCCGGACCGTGGCCAGCTCGGCCCCGTCCCGGTAGATCTTGTAGCTGTTGACGCCGATGTCGTCGGCGCTGGGTTGCCAGGACAGCGTCACCTGGCTGGTGCTGACGGCGGTGGCGGTGAGGCCGCCCGGCCGCTCCGGGCTGCCGGCCCCCTCGGCGCTGAAGTCATAGGTGGCGACGTCGAACGTCTGGCCGGCGGCGTTGGTCGGGGTGACCGTGACCCGGGTCCCGTCGACCTTCACCAGCAGGAAGTGGTGGACCTGGTCGGTCCGGTTCGGCGTCGGGGCGGCTCCGCAGGCGGCGCCGGTGCTGGTCGAAGCCTTCCAGCCGATCCCATAGGCGTCGGTCTCGCTGCAGCCGGCGCTGCCGATCGAGGCCAGTGACGCTCCCCCACCGCCGGTGACGTAGCTGACCAGGCTGCCGGCGTGAGGCTTCAAATTGCGCTGATAGAGATGGGCGTGGCCGTTGAAGGCGATGTCGACCCCGTGGCGGCTGAGCAGGCCCTCGAGGCTGCCGGCGCCCTGGAGGAAGGCGTTGGAGGTCTGGCTGCTCTGGTCGGAGTACAGCGGGTAGTGGAAGAAGGCGAACTTGAGCGGTGTCGAGGCGTGGGCGGCCAGGTCGGCGGCGAGCCACTTGTACTCGGGGCTGCTCGGGGTCCAGTGGTAGTCGTAGTCGTTCTTGTACTGGGTCCCCTCGCCCAGGTTGCCGCCGTCCCAGGCCGTCTGGAGGACGTAGAAGCGGGCCCCGCCGGCGTCAAAGGCGTACCAGGCGCTGGCGTAGTCCTTGGACCTGGTGGCGTTCAGGCAGCAGTAGGTGGCGTCCCGCTCCAGGTCGGGGACGGT
>DATABK010000165.1:0-2175 GCA_036259695.1 Actinomycetes bacterium
GACCGGGTCCGGCGGGTCCTGGGGATCGTCAACGGCACCACCAACTACGTGCTCTGGCGGATGGCCTCGACCGGGGCCGGCTACGCCGACGCGCTGGCCGAGGCGACCGAGCTGGGCTACGCCGAGCCCGACCCGAGCGCCGACGTCGAGGGGTTCGACGCCGCCGCCAAGTGCGCCATCCTGGCCAGCCTGGCCTTCAACACCCGGGTGGTGGCCAAAGACGTCTACCGGGAGGGCATCACCGACGTGACCGCGGCCGACATCCTGGCCGCCAGGCGCATGGGCTACACGGTCAAGCTGCTGGCCATCGCCGAGGAGATCGACGGCGAGGTCTCGGCCCGGGTCCACCCGGCCATGGTCCCCGACGCCCACCCCCTGGCCGGGGTGACCGAGGCCTACAACGCGGTGTTCGTCGAGGGCGACGCCGTCGGCCGCCTGATGTTCTACGGGCGCGGGGCCGGTGGCCGCCCGACCGGGTCGGCCGTGCTCGGCGACCTGGTGGCCGTGGCCAGGGCCCGGCAGCAGGGGGCCAAGGGGGTCGGCTGCACCTGCGTGTACCAGCGCCGGGTGCGCGGCATGGCCGACGTCGACACGCAGTACTATGTCGCGCTCGACGTGGCCGACCGGCCGGGTGTGCTCGCCCAGGTCGCGGCCGTGTTCGCCGAGCACGGGGTGTCGATCCGGTCGGTGCTCCAGCGCGGCAAGGGGGAGGAGGCCCAGCTCGTGCTCGTGACCCACCTGGCCAGGGAGGGGGCCGTCCAGCAGGTCCTGGACGGCCTGCGCGGCCTGCCCGTGGTCGGCAACCTGGCCAGCGCCATGCGGGTCGAGGGCGAGGAGGCCGACGAGGTGGTCGGGTGGTGACCAAGGTGGACTCCAAGCCCGCCTGGCCGGGGTTGATCGAGCGCTACCGGGACCGGCTCCCGGTGGGGCCGAGCACCCCGGTGGTGACGCTGCTGGAGGGCGGCACCCCGCTGGTGCCGGCGCCGGTGCTGTCGGCCCGGACCGGCTGCGACGTCTGGCTCAAGGTCGAGGGGGCCAACCCGACCGGCTCGTTCAAGGACCGGGGCATGACCGTGGCCGTGTCCAGGGCGCTGGAGGAGGGGGCGCGGGCCGTCCTGTGCGCCTCCACCGGCAACACCTCGGCCTCGGCGGCCGCCTATGCGGCCAGGGCGGCCATCCCCTGCGCGGTGGTCATCCCCGAGGGCCGGATCGCCCTCGGCAAGCTGGCCCAGGCGCTGGTCCACGGGGCCACGGTGCTGGCCGTGGACGGCTCCTTCGACGACTGCCTGGTCCTGGTCCGGGAGCTGGCCGAGCGCTACCCGGTGGCCCTGGTCAACTCGGTCAACCCGTTGCGCATCCAGGGGCAGAAGACGGTGGCCTTCGAGATCGTCGAGGCCCTGGGCGACGCCCCCGACGTCCACTGCATCCCGGTCGGCAACGCTGGCAACATCACCGCCACCTGGCTCGGCTACACCGAGGCGACCGAGCGGCGGCCCCGGATGCTCGGGTTCCAGGCCGCCGGGGCGGCCCCCCTGGTCACCGGGGCCCCGGTGGAGCGGCCGGCCACCATCGCCAGCGCCATCCGGATCGGCCGCCCGGCCTCGGCCGAGGGGGCCAGGCGGGCGGTGGCCTCCTCGGGCGGCCGGCTGGCCGCGGTCACCGACCGCCAGATCCTGGCCGCCTACCGGCTGCTGGCCCGCGAGGAGGGCGTGTTCGTGGAGATGGCCTCGGCCGCCTCGGTGGCCGGCCTGCTCGACGCCGGCCTCGAGCGAGGCCGCCGGGTCGTCTGCACCGTCACCGGCAACGGCCTCAAGGACCCCGACTGGGCCCTGTCCGGCGCCCCGCCTCCGACCCGGATCGCCGCCGATCCCGAGGCCGCCGCCGCCGCCCTCGAGCTGAGCTGACCGCCGCCCCCTCGGGGCTGTGGACAGCCGCCAACCCCTCCCTGGTCCCTCGGCTACCCTCCCAGAAGGGGCCCCACCACCGGCGCGAAGCTGCAACGGCTATTTAGTTGCATGCTGCAACCAACTGTGGCACTCTCGCCGGGTGCCGACGAAGACCCCGACCCGACAGGTGGCGACCGGGCAGGACCTGGTCGTCTCGCTGCTGACCGTCGGCCGGCGGCTTCGGGCCCGGCTGCCCAAGGGACGGATCGACCCGGCGATGATCTTCGTG
>DATABK010000166.1:0-8356 GCA_036259695.1 Actinomycetes bacterium
CGCGACAACCCCATGTCAGTCCGAAGCCGGCGCAGCTTGGCCCCGACCAGGAGCCGCTGGACGGTCGGGCCACCCCCACCACCCTGTGCTCTGCTCTGGGTCATTCGCATCCCCCCGGGACAACATTTGCCACACAGTCTCCCACCCCGCCCGAGTTGTCCAGGCTCTAGCCGGTGGCGGTGGCGGCGGTGATGGCCAGGAGCCGTTCCACCCGGTGGGCGGCGCTGGCCCCGGTCCACGGCGGCCCCGGCTCCGGGGGCCGTGGCCGTTGGTCGCCGCCGTCCCGGGCAGTAATAGACTCCAGGTGATGGCGAGCTGGCGAGCGATCGAGGAGTCCGCGCCCGAGCTGGCCGCCCGGGCGCGGGCGGCCTTCGACGCCCACAAGCACAAGGTCCTGGCCACCCTGCGCCACGACGGCTCCCCGCGGATCAGCGGGATCGAGGCCAGCTTCGACGACGGGGAGCTGTGGCTGGGCATGATGCCCGGCTCCCGCAAGGCCCTCGACCTGCGCCGCGACCCGCGCCTGGCCCTCCACAGCGCCTCGGTGGACCCACCCGACGACCCCACCGGATGGGCCGGCGACGCCAAGCTGGCCGGCCGGGCGGTCGAAGTCGACGACCCGGCGCTGCTGGAGCGCCTCGGCGCCGGCGAGCAGGCCGAAGCCGACCCGGCCGACCGTGCCCACCTGTTCCGGGTCGACATCACCGAGCTGGTCCACACCCGCGTCGGCGACCCCGCCGACCACCTGGTCATCGACCTCTGGCAGGAGGGCAAGGGCCTGCGCCGCATGCGCCGACGCTAACGGGCGCCGCCTCGCAGGGCCCGCAGGTGCTCGACCGTCCGGTCGAGCGAGGCGTCGAAGGCCAGGGCCGTCCCGTCGTCGCCGGGGGCCAGGGTGACCTGGTCGCGGACGTTGAAGCGGAGGGGGTGGGGCCGCCCTCCAGCACGACCACCTCCAGCCCGGCCCTGGCCAGGTAGCAGGCGCAGACCAGGCCGTTGTGGCCACCCCCGACCACCACCACCTCGGCCCGGGCCTGGTCCATGCCTTACCCGGGGTCGGGGGCCGGGTCGGCGCTCACCCGCCAGCCGCCGAGGCCGCCCGGCTCCAGCTCCCAGCCGACCCGCACCACCCGCCTGGCCCGTGCGGCCAGGTGCCCCGGAAGCCTGGCGGCGTTGGTGATCAGCACCACGTCGGCGGCCTCGACCAGGTTGGCCGCCGCCTCGGGGTCGTCCAGCAGGGCGCCGAGCACGGTCGCGCTCGAGCACTGCTGCGCGAGCGCCTCCAGCCGGCGGCGGGAGCGGGCGTCGAGGGCCAGCACCCCGATCAGGGTGCCGGCCGGGAGCTCGACCAGGGCCCGCATCGCCTCCTCGGAGGCGACGAAGTTGAGCGGCACCACCTGGGCGCCCTCGGGGGCCAGCTCGCGGGCCTCGGCCAGGTGGAAGTAGGGGGTGAGGACGACGTTGGCGTCCCTGAGCTCGCCCGACCCGTGGGCCGCGTCCTCCAGCAGCATCGGCTCGACCTTGACGCTGGTCTGGCGCCGCAGCTCGTCAACCCCCCGCTGGAGGTCGACCGGGTTGCAGCCCAGGAACACGGTCCTCGGGGCCGGCTGGAAGACCTCGTCGGCCACCCTGGCCACCAGCTCCTGGAACTCGCCCCGGTCGCCGCCGACCAGGCGCCAGCGGACGGCCAGACGGCGGATGGCCGCCTCGGCGTCGCGCACGCCGGTCTCGGTGGCCGGCAGGTCCCGGCGGACCACCGCGCCGCGGCGGCTGGTCGCCGTCACCCAGCCCTGGCGGGCCAGCTCCTGCACGGCCCGGCCGACCGTGCTCGGACTGGTCCCGAGCTCGGCGGCCAGCGCCCTGACCGAGGGCAGAGCGCCTCCCCGCGGATAGGCCCCGCGCAGGAGCCGGTCCTTGAGCGCCTCCTCGACATCCCGCGCCGACAGCATCACCGCACGCCGTCCCAGACCGCCACGTTGACCTCTTTCACGTCAATCGTTCGCCATGCGGAGGAAGCATATCGTTGCCGCCGTGCCGTCATCCGAACCGGCCGGCGGCCAGGACCGCGCCCAGGCCGGGGGTCGACCACTCGTCGACGACCAGGATCCCGGACGCCTTGAGGTACCAGACCCGCTGGGTGTAGCTGGCCTTGGGCTCGCCGGTCCGGGCGTCGGCGCAGCCGACCCGCCACTCCCGGTAGACGGCGTCCTTGCCCCCGACCTTGGCCGTGCCCTGCCGGGCTGGCCGGGCAGGGGGCATCTCGGCCAGCCCGTCGCGGTCCTGCGGGCAGCCCTCGACCCCGGTCCCCGGGTGCCAGACCCTGTCCGGGTCGAACGGGGAGAGCTCGCTGGCGATGGCGATCTGGGTCGGCCCGAGCAGCAGGAACCCGGGGCAGTCGACCCCGCCGGCGCTGCGCCGGCAGGCCCGGCTGGTGGTCACCTCGACGTGGTCGCCGCCCCCGCCGGCCCGCCAGCCCTTGGCCAGCCGGATGGTCAGCCGCCGGAAGGTCAGCGGCGCCCCGGCCGGACCCGTCGGCCCGGTGGTCAACGGAACCCGGCCCGTGGTCGTCGGGATGCCCCGGGTCGTGGGCACGGCCGGGGTCGCGGGCCGGGTCGAGGAGGTCGCCGCGGTGCCGGTCGGCACCGGCCGGGTGGTCGAGGAGTCGACAAGGGCCGGCCCCGGCCCGCCACAGGCGGCCGCGGCCCAGGCGGTGGCCGCGGTCAGGAGGGCGACCGCGACCCTGGAGCGCCGTCCCGGCAACCAACCACCTCGCGCCCTTTACACCGGCTTTCCGCCGGACCCGCTATCGTCGCCGCCATGATGAAGCTCGAAGCGCCCGAGCGCGACGTCCCGGCGGACCCGGCGGTGCTTCGCCTGCCCCCGGCGGCCCTGCTGGTCGTGGCCGGCGTCCCCGGAGCCGGCAAGACCACCCTGCTCGCGCGCATCGACGCTCCCGGCTCACTGGTCCTCGACCCCGAGCCGATCCGGTCCCGGTACCAGCACCTCCTCGGCCGGACCCCCTATCGGCTGTGGCGCCCGCTGGTCCACGCCGAGCACTTCCTGCGGGTCCTGCTCGCCCTGCCGGACGCCTCGGGCCTGATCGTCCACGACACCGGCACCCGGGCCTGGCGCCGACGCCTCCTGGCCGCCCTGGCCGCCCGCTTCCGGCGCACCGGCCACCTGCTGTTCCTGGACGTGCCGGCAAAGGTCGCCCTTGAGGGCCAGCGCCACCGCCGCCGCGCCCTGCGCCACTCCGCCTTCGCCACCCACTGGCGGCGCTGGCGGGAGCTCCAGGCCGCCCCCGCCGACCTCCACGCCGAGGGCTGGGCCTCGGTCCGCGTCTTCGACCGCCCGACCGCCGACCGCCTCCTCCGGGTCGAGATCCCCACGCGCTGACCCCCGTGGGCGGCGCCGTCGACATGGTCGCCCCCCAGCCTGGCCAGTGACCGGCACCTTCCTGTCTTGACAGGGTGTCTCGATAGCTTTATAAGCATTTTCTAAGACGTACGGTTTGTGTTGAGTCGTCCCGTCTGGTCCGCCTTGGGCCCTCCGGTCGTTGCCCGGGACGGCACGTGTCCCCCCGGCCCGTGTCACTCCCCCGTCCCGACGGCACCCCAGGAGGTGGGGCAATGTCGCCATTCCTTCCATCCCGTCCCGGCGGCCGCGTCCGGCTGCTCGTCCTCGGCCTGCTGCTGGCCGTGGCGGCGCTGCTGGTCGCCCCGGCGGCCGGCGCCGCCTCCGCCAGCGGCGCCGCGGCCGCCGATCCGGCGGCCACCGCCGACCGGCTGACCAAGGCCCTCGGCGCCCAGGCGGCCGGTGCCTACCTCGACGCCTCGGGCCGGCTGACCGTCAACGTCCTCGGCGCCAAGGCGGCCGCCCAGGTCCGGGCCGCCGGCGCGACCCCGAAGCTGGTCACCCGCAGCAGCGCCCGCCTGGAGCGGGTCCGGGCGGCGCTCGACGCCGCCGGGACGGCCCCGGTCGGGGCCAGCTGGGGCGTCGACCTCGCCTCCAACACCGTGCTGGTGAGCGTCCCCGCCGGGCAAGGTGCGGCCTTCCTGGCCAAGGCGCGGTCGTTCGGGGCGGCGGTCCGGATCGAGCGCACCCCGGCCGTGCACACCCAGGCCTTCTACGGCGGCCAGGCCATCTACCGCGGCGGGTCGCGGTGCTCGGCCGGGTTCAACACCCGCAGCGGCAGCGGCCGCAACTACGTGCTCACGGCCGGGCACTGCACCGACCTGGGCGGCACCTGGACGACCTCCGGCGGCCAGACGATCGGCCCGGTGGCCGCCTCCAGCTTCCCCGGCAACGACTACGGGGCGATCAGGATCAGCGACCCGGCCGCCCTCGACCCGCGCGGCGGGGTGCTCCACAACGGCGCCTTCCGTGACATCACCGGGGCCGGCCGGGTCCCGGTCGGCTCCACGGCCTGCAAGACCGGGTCGACGACGGGCACGACCTGCGGCACCGTCCAGGCCTACAACGTCACCGTGAACTACGCCGAGGGCACCGTCTTCGGCCTCACCCGGACCAACATCTGCACCCAGCCGGGCGACAGCGGCGGCGCCATGTACGCCGGCAGCCTGGCCCAGGGCATCACCTCCGGTGGCACCATCGGCGGCTGCAGCCAGGCCGGGTTCCGCAGTTTCTTCCAGCCTGCGGATGAGGCGCTCAGCACCTACGGGCTCACCTTGCTCTAGAGGATCCTCCGACGGAGGGCTGGCCACCTCAGACGGCGATCCACTCGACCGAGGTGGTCAGCTCCTCCAGGCGCTCGGGAAGGGGCTCGACCCCGATGCCGGGGCCGGGCGGGACCTCGAGGTGGCCGTCGCTGAGCACGAACGGCTCGGTCAGGTCATGGCGGTAGTAGCGGTCGGAGGCCGAGGTGTCTCCGGGCAGGACGAAGCCGGGCAGGGCAGCCAGGGCGACGTTGGCGGCCCGGCCGATCCCCGTCTCCAGCATCCCGCCGCACCACAGGGGCACGCCCCGCTCCAGGCAGGCGTCGTGCAGGCGCCTGGCCTCCAGGTAGCCGCCGACCCGGCCGGCCTTGACGTTGACGATCCGGCAGGCGCCGAGCTCGACGGCGTCGACCGCCAGCTTGGCCGAGGTGATCGACTCGTCCAGGCAGACCGGGGTGCGAAGGCGCCTGGCCAGCTCGGCGTGGCCAACCAGGTCGTCCTCGGCCAGCGGCTGCTCGATCAGCAGCAGCCCGAACCGGTCCAGCCCGGCCAGGTGGCCGGCGTCGGCCACGGTGTAGGCGGCGTTGGCGTCGACCTGGAGCAGCAGCTCGTCCCCGAACCGTTCGCGGACCGCGGCCACCGGCTCCAGGTCCCAGCCCGGTTCGATCTTGAGCTTGATGCGGAGATATCCCTGGTTGAGGTAGCCGGCGACCGCATCCAGCAGCTCGGCCACCGAGCCCATGATCCCCACCGACACCCCGGCCGGGACCCGGTCGCGGGTCGCGCCCAGGTAGCCGGCCAGTGGCTCGTCCCTGGCCCGCAGCCAGGCGTCGAGCACGGCCAGCTCCAGGGCCGCCTTGGCCATGCGGTGGCCCTTCACGAAGGCCATGGCCGCCCCGGGCGTGTCGGGGTCGAGGTCGCCGGCCGCGGCCACCGCCGGGACCAGGAACCGGCGCAGGACGTCGGCGGCGCCGTCGGCGTACTCCGAGGAGTAGCGGGGCTCGGCCGCGGCCACGCACTCCCCCCAGCCCTCGGCGCCGTCGGTGACGGCCCGGACCAGGAGCACGTCGCGGTCCTGCTCGACCCCGAACGAGGTCCGGAACGGCGACACCAGGGGCAGCGCCACCCGCCGCAGCTCGACCCCCTCGAGCTTCATCTGGCGCCCGCCGGTGGCTGCTCGACCAGGTAGCGGTCCGGCCGCCGCAGGAACCCGGCGATCGAGGCCCCGGCGGCCAGGCGGCCGCCGAGGGCCTGGCGGACGGCCGCCCGCCAGGCGCGGCGCCGCTCCGGGTCGAGCGCCTCCACGTCCGGCGGCACCTCGACGGTGACGGCGGCGGCGCCGGTGTCGTGGCCCACCGGCTCCAGGCCGGGCCCGACGGTCAGGGCCGGCTCGGCCGTTCCCCGCCCGGGGGCCGGCTGCCGGGGCCGCCCGGCGCAGGCGGCGGCGACCGCCGGGTCGTCCAGCTTCCAGGTCAGCAGCAGCCGGTCGCTGGCCATCCCGGCGTTGATGGCGTCGGTCATGGGGCCGTAGAAGTCCTCCAGGTAGGCGGTGGGCGTGGCCCCCAGCTTGGCCAGGTTGAACCAGGCGTTGCGGGCCACCAGCGGGTCGAAGGTCCAGACGATCACCGGCACCCCACGGGCCAGGGCCCAGGCCCGCTGGTGCACCTTGAGCGCGAACCCGATCCCGTGGTGCTGGCCCTGCGGCGCGACCCCGGTGATGTGCGAGTGCAGGGCGGGGTCGGGCGGCGCGGTGAAGAACCCGGCACTGGCCCCGACCATCCGGGTCCCGGCGTAGGCCCCCACGACGTAGCTCCCGGCATGGGCCAGCGCCCGCAGCAGCTCCCCCGTCACCGGCGGCGGCTGCCCCTCGGCCGGCCGCCACACCTCCTCGAACAACCGCTGGGCCGCCTTCAGCTGCTCCATCCGGTGCAGCTCACGGACGACGACGTCGGCCGCGGCGGCGGCGGCCACCGCCGCCTGCGTCGCCTCCGGCGGGTCGAGCGCGGGATCGATCCGAGCCTCGGTCATGGTCGAGGATCGTACCGGGACTGTCGGTCCCCGGGAGTCCATGGCAGTGTTCCTCGACATGGACAGGCTCCGGATCCTGATCGTCGGCGCCGGCCTGGCCGGCCTCGCCGCCGCCCACGCCCTCCGCCGGGCCGGGTTCGACCCCGAGGTGGTCGACCGCACCCCCAGCTGGGAGGTCGTCGGGACCGGCATCTACCTGCCGGCCAACGGTTCCCGAGCCCTTCGAGGCCTCGGCCTCGAGCAGGCCGTGGCCGACGCCGGAGCCGAGATCACCCACCAGCGCATCCTCGACACCCGCGGGCGGGTCCTGGTCGACGTGGAGCTGCACGGGTTCTGGGGAGCGGTCGGCTCTTGCCTGGGCCTGCACCGAGCCGACCTGCACGCGATCCTGCGCGATGGCGTGGCGGTCGGCCTGGGCACGGGGATCCGCGGGATCGACCGGGTCGAGGGGCCGGGACCGGTCGAGGTCACCTTCGACGACGGCCGCCAGGGCGTCTACGACCTGGTGGTCGGAGCCGACGGCCTCCGCTCCACCGTCCGCCGCCTGGCCGTCGACAACCGCCCACCGGCCCCGGTCGGCCAGCACAGCTGGCGGTACGTCACCACCTCCCCGGTTGCGACCACCGCCTGGTCATTGGTGCTCGCGGTCAGGTCGTCGTTCCTGACCATCCCCATCGGCCGGGGCCTGGTCTATGTGTACGCGGACGTTCTCACCACGCCGGGCGGGTCGGAAGCCCACGAGCGTGGGATCTCCGGCCGGCAGAGCGACCCCACCCGGGAGCTGCGCCGGCACTTCGCCGGGTTCCCCGGCCCGGTGCCGGAGCTGCTGGAGCGGCTGCCCGAGCCCGGACGCATCCACGTCGCCCCCATCGAGCAGGTCGCCGAGGAGCGCTGGGGCCGAGGGGCGGTGGTGCTGATCGGCGACGCCGCCCACGCCATGTCTCCCAACATGGCCCAGGGCGCCGCCCTCGCCTTCGAGGACGCCCTGGTCCTGACCGCCGAACTCCAGAACGCCGGCACCGTGACCGAGGCACTGGCCGCCTTCACCAGCCGCCGCCACCCCCGGGCCAGCTGGGTCCGCGCCCAGACCCACCGCCGCGACCGCACCCGCCGCCTCCCCCTCCCGCTCCGCAACCCCCTCCTCCGGGCCGCCGGCGCCCGCATCTACCACGCCAACTACCACCCCCTCCTGGACCCACCGTGATACCTGACGGCCCGGGCGGCGGGGCCCGGCCGCGGGCGCCCGGATCGCTGTCGGCTGCGGCCGACCGGGCGTGGTTCGAACGCCTCTATGCCGCGGCGGACAGCGGCGACGCGGACCTGCCCTGGGACAAGGGCGCGCCGCACCACCTGCTGGAGCGGTGGGTGCGGGACCGGGGAATCTCCGGTGATGGGCGGGGGGCCATGGTCGTCGGCTGCGGCATGGGCCGGGACTCCGAGTACCTGGCCGGGCTCGGGTTCGCGACCGTCGCCTTCGACTTCTCGGCCACCGCCATCGCCGCCGTGCGCCGCCGCTTCCCCGACTCGCCGGTCGACTACCGCGTCGCCGACCTCCTCGACCCGCCCACCGCCTGGACCGGGGCGTTCGACCTGGTGGTCGAGAGCCTGACCGTCCAGTCGCTCCCCCGCCAGCTCCGCCCGGCGGCCATCGC
>DATABK010000167.1:0-2064 GCA_036259695.1 Actinomycetes bacterium
TCCCAGGGCGGCTCGTGCTGGCCGCCGGCCGGCTGGGCGCGGTCGGGCGGGGCCCGGAAGGCGTCACCAAGGGCCGGCCAGCGGGCCCCCCGGCGGAGCGCCTCGGCCCCGCCGAGCCGGGCCGACCCGATCCCGGGCAGCTCGACCGCCGAGCTCACCCTGGCCCACGCCTGCCCGGCCCCGGTGACCGCCAGCATCACCCCGGCCAGCACCGCCAGGAGGGCCAGCTGCATCGACCGCCGGCCGGACGAGGCGGCGGTGCCCGACGTGGAGGGGGTGCCGGAAGAGACGGGGGTGCCGGACGGGGAGGGGGTGTGGATATCCGGCGCCGCCCCCTCCGGCGTTGGGCTACCCTCCCGAATCGGGGGCCCCGGGATCAGCGGGTGGGGTTCCGGCGCGCCCGGCCCCGGCGTTCCGGCGTCAGCCACCGGTGCGGGCCGAGACCGGGCGGTACCCGTCGGGGGACCCGGGGGCTGACAGGGCCTCGGCGGCGGCGACGGCGGTGAGGAGGACCCGGGCCTTGGCCTCGGTCTCGCGCTCCTCCAGCTCGGGGACCGAGTCGGCGACCACGCCGGCGCCGGCCTGGCAGTAGGCCACACCGTCCACGAAGACGCAGGTGCGGATCGTGATGCAGGTGTCGAGGTTGCCGGAGAAGTCGAAGTAGCCGACGCAGCCGGCATAGGGGCCGCGGCGGTGCCGCTCCAGATCGTCGATGATCTCCATGGCCCGGACCTTGGGCGACCCCGAGACCGTGCCGGCCGGGAAGCTGGCCGCCAGGACGTCGAAGGCGGCCACCTCCTCGGAGAGCTCGCCGACCACGTCCGAGACCAGGTGCATGACGTGGGAGTAGCGCTCGACCCGCATGAACTCGTCCACCCGGACGGTGCCGGGGCGCGACACCCGGCCGAGGTCGTTGCGGGCCAGGTCGACCAGCATGACGTGCTCGGCCCGCTCCTTCTCGTCGGCCTGGAGCTCGGCCTCCAGGGCCAGGTCGGCCTCGGGGTCGGCGCCGCGGGGCCGGGTCCCGGCGATCGGGCGCATGGTGGCCCGGCGGCCCTGCACGGTCACCAGGACCTCGGGCGACGAGCCGGCGATGGTCACCCCGGGCAGTCGCAGGAAGTACATGTAGGGCGAGGGGTTGACCACCCGCAGGACCCGGTAGACGTCGAACGGGTCGGCGCTGGTCGGCACCGAGAACCGCTGCGAGGGGACGACCTGGAAGATGTCGCCGGCGGCGATGTGCTCCTTGGCGATCCGGACCATCTCCTGGTAGCGGCCGGGGGCGAGGTCGCTGGTGGCGGCGGCCGGCGGGCCGGCCGAGGGCAGCGGGGTCGGCGTCGCCGCCAGCGGCACCGACAGCCGCGCCGCCAGGGTGTCGATCCGCCGGGTGGCGTCGGCGTAGGCGGCGTCCAGGTCGGTGGCCTGGTTGACGACCACGTTGGCGACCAGGACCAGGCGCTGGCCCAGGTGGTCGAAGACGACCACCGAGCGGGGGAAGACCAGCATCCCCTCGGGCAGCCGGAGGTCGTCCTCGGTCTGGTCGGGGAGGCGCTCCAGCTCGCGGACCAGGTCGTAGCCGAGGTAGCCGACAGCCCCCGCGAACAGCGGCGGGAGGCCGGGCAGGGAGGGCGAGCGCAGGCGGCGCAGGGCGTCGCGCAGCACCTCCAGCGGCGGCCCGTCGGACAGCCCGGCCGGAGGGCGGCCGGTCCAGGAGGCGCGGCCGCCGCGGATGGTCAGGGTGGCGAACGGGTCGGTGCCGATGAACGAGTAGCGGCCCCAGCGTTCGCCGTGCTCGACGCTCTCCAGCAGCACCGAGCCGTCCTGGTCGCCCAGCCTGCGGAACGCCCCCACCGGGGTCTCCAGGTCGCCCAGCAGCTCCCGCCACACCGGCACCACCGAATGGTCGGCGGCCAGCCTCACGAACTCCTCGAACCCGGGGCGCTCGCCGTTCACGCTTCACCCTCGAGGGGATGCGAGAAGCACGAGCGGGTGCCGGTGTGACAGGCCGGTCCCACCTGCTCGACCCGGACCAGCAAGGTGTCCTGGTCGCAGTCGGCGGTGACC
>DATABK010000168.1:0-3708 GCA_036259695.1 Actinomycetes bacterium
CCGCCCCCCCCACGGAGAGCCTCGAGGCGGGCAGGAGGAAACGGAAGGCAAGCGGAGCCCACAAGGAGGTCGCCGGCCGTGGCCGAGCAGATCATCGTCTTTGACACCACCCTGCGCGACGGGGAGCAGGCCCCCGGGATCAACCTCAACGCCAAGGCCAAGCTGGAGATCGCCGAGCAGCTGGCCAAGCTGGGCGTCGACGTCATCGAGGCCGGGTTCCCCCAGGCCTCCCAGGGCGACTTCCAGGCCGTCCGGGCGGTCGCCGAGCGGGTCAAGGGCGCGACCATCGCCGCCCTGGCCCGGACCGCCCCCGGCGACGTCGACCGGGCCGCCGAGGCCCTGGCCCCGGCCGGCCGGGCCCGGCTGCACACCTTCATCGCCACCAGCCCCATCCACATGGAGCACAAGCTCCGCATGACCCCGGCCCAGGTCCTGGCCGCGGCCGAGGGCGCGGTGGCAAGGGCCAAGGGCTACACCGACGACGTCGAGTTCTCGGCCGAGGACGCCACCCGCTCCGACCCCGAGTTCCTCAAGCAGGTGTACGCGGCCGCCATCTCGGCCGGGGCGACCACCTGCAACGTCCCCGACACGGTCGGCTACATGCTGCCCGAGGCCTTCTCCGAGCTCGTGGCCTGGCTGATCGCCGAGGTCCCGGGGTCGGACCGGGCCGTCTGGAGCGTCCACTGCCACGACGACCTTGGCGTGTCGGTCGCCTCCTCGATCTCGGCCGTGCAGGCCGGGGCCCGCCAGGTCGAGGTGGCCGTCAACGGCATCGGCGAGCGGGCCGGCAACTGCTCCATGGAGGAGGTGGTGATGGCCCTGCGCACCCACCAGTCCTCGCTGGGGGTGCAGACCGAGGTCAACACCCGCGAGATCGCCCGCACCTCGCGGCTGGTCAGCCTGCTCACCGGCTACCCGATCCAGCCCAACAAGGCGATCGTGGGGGCCAACGCCTTCGCCCATGAGTCCGGCATCCACCAGCACGGGGTGCTGATGGAGCGGACCACCTACGAGCACATGGACCCGGTCGAGCTGGGCTACGCCGGGTCGCGGATCGTGCTCGGCAAGCACTCCGGCCGCCACGCCGTGGCCGACGCCCTCCAGAAGCTGGGCTTCAACCTGAGCCGCGAGGAGCTGGACAAGGCCTTCGCCCGGTTCAAGGAGCTGGCTGACCGCAAGCCCCGCATCACCGACGTCGACCTGGAGGCGCTGGTCGCCGGCGAGGTCCTGGCCGACGACGCCGCCTTCCGGTTCGTCGGCCTCCAGGTCGCCGGGGGCACGGTGATGTCGCCGACCGCCACCGTGCGGCTCAGCCACGACGCCGGGGTGATCGAGGAGTCGGCCATCGGCGACGGCATGGTCGACGCCGCCTGCGCGGCCATCGCCAAGGCCACCGGGGTCGACGCCAAGCTGGTCGAGTTCCACGTGTCGGCCGTGTCCGGCGGCACCGACGCCCTCGGGGACGTGACCGTGCAGGTCGAGTTCGACGGGGTCCGAGTAACCGGGCGCGGCGTGGCCACCGACGTCGTCGAGGCCTCGGCGCGCGCCTACCTCCAGGCCGTCAACAAGCTCGCCCGCAGCACCGAACGGAAGGAAGTGCCGGCATGACCAGGAGACCCAACCAGGCCCGTCCCGAGGAGGCGCACGCCGCCATGAACCGGGTCTTCGGCGTCAACGTCGAGGCCGAGGCGGCCCCGTCGTCCTCCACGGCCCCCGAGCCGCCGGCCGAGGAGGCCGAGGGCCGGGTGGCCCTCGGCCGCGTGTTCGGCACGGAGGCCTAGCTTGACCGCTCCCAGGGGGTACACCATCGCCGTCCTGGCCGGGGACGGGATCGGGCCGGAGGTCGTGGCCGAGGCGCGCAAGGCCGCCGAGGCGGCCGGGGCGCGCTTCGGCTTCGGCCTCGACTGGGTCGACTACGACCTCGGGGCCGACCGCTGGCTGCGCACCGGCGAGGTCCTGCCCGAGGCCGTCCTGGACGAGCTCCGCGGGGTCGACGCGATCCTGCTCGGGGCCGTCGGCCGGCCCGACGTGCCCCCGGGCGTGCTCGAGCGGGGCCTGCTGCTGCGGCTCCGGTTCGAGCTCGACCTCTACGTGAACTTGAGGCCGGTGAAGCTGTACCCGGGGGTGGCCTCGCCGCTGGCCGACGTCAAGCCGGACGACATCGACCTGCTGGTGGTGCGGGAGAACACCGAGGGCGTGTACGTCGGCGCCGGCGGGACCGTCCACCGGGGCGGCCCGGCCGAGGCCGCCACCGAGACCTCGATCGAGACCAGGGCCGGGGTCGAGCGCTGCCTGCGCTTCGCCGCCGCCCGGGCCCGCGACCGGGCCGGCCGCCTGACCCTGGTCCACAAGACCAACGTGCTGGTGCACGCGGGCGAGCTCTGGCAGCGGGCGGCCAGGGAGGTGGCCGCCGAGACCGGGGTCACGCTCGACTACGCGCATGCCGACGCCGCCTGCCTGTACCTGGTCACCGACCCGGGACGCTTCGACGTGGTCGTCACCGACAACCTGTTCGGCGACATCCTCACCGACCTGGGCGCGGCCGTCGCCGGCGGCCTCGGCACCGCCGCCAGCGCCAACCTGAACCCAAGCTCGTCCCCCTCCTTGTTCGAACCCGTGCACGGGTCGGCACCCGACATCGCCGGCACCGGCCGGGCCAACCCGGTCGCGGCCGTCCTCTCGGCCGCCCTGCTGCTCCAGCACCTGGGGGAGCGGGAGGCCGCGGCCGCCGTCGAGGCCGGGGCCGTGGCGGCCCTGCCAGGGGCTGCGGGATACTCGACCCAGGCGCTCGGGGACCGGATCGCCACCGCCGTCGCGGGCGGCGGGTCCCCAAACTGACAGGAGGCGGACGATGCCGATCACACCAAGCAGCAAGATCTGGATGGACGGGGAGTATGTCGACTGGGACGACGCCCAGGTGCACGTGCTCACTCCGTCGCTGCACTACGGCTGGGGGGTGTTCGAGGGCATCCGCGCGTATGCGACCGACGCCGGCCCGGCCATCTTCCGCCTCACCGACCACATGAAGCGGCTCTACCGCAGCGCCAAGATCTACCACATGGAGCCGCCGGTCTCGCTCGAGTGCGCCGTCAAGGTGACCAAGGACCTGGTGGTCATGAACGACCTGCCGGCCTGCTACATCCGGCCGCTGGTGTTCCTGGGCTACGGCGAGATCGGCCTCAACCCGCTCACCTCCCCGATCAGCATGGTCATCGCCTGCTGGCCGTGGGGCGCCTACCTGGGCGAGGAGTCGTTCGAGACCGGGGTGCGGGTCAAGGTCAGCTCCTGGCGGCGGCTCGACCACAACATCATCCCGCCCGCGGCCAAGGCCACCGGCCAGTACATCAACTCCTCGCTGGCCAAGGCGGAGGCGATCAAGGCCGGCTACGACGAGGGCATCCTGCTCAACCCCAACGGGTATGTGACCGACGGGTCGGGCGAGAACGTCTTCGCCGTCCGCGACGGCGTTCTCCACACCCCGCCGCTGGCCGCCGGCTGCCTGGCCGGCATCACCCGCGACAGCATCCTCGCCATCGCCGAGGACGAGGGCATCCCGGTGCGCGAGACCGACCTGGTCCGCACCGACCTGTACCTGGCCGACGAGGCCTTCTTCACCGGTACGGCCGCCGAGGTCGTGCCCATCCGGTAGGTGGACGACCGGGTCCTCGGCGACCCGGGCCCGATTACCCGCCGGCTGCAGGAGGTCTT
>DATABK010000169.1:0-3826 GCA_036259695.1 Actinomycetes bacterium
CGTGGTGGTGGCCGCGGCCGGCTCGGCGGTCGTGCTGGCCGTCGGCGGGCTGCTGGCCGGGCTGGCCCACGGGCTGCGGAGCGGCGACCTGGGCGGCGAGCTGCCCCGGGTCCTGGGCGGGGCGCTGGTCCAGCTCCCGGCGGTCTGGGTGATGGCCGCGGTCGGGGCGGCCCTGTTCGGGCTGGCCCCGCGCCTGGTCGTCGGCGTGACCTGGGCCGTCCTGGCCGCGGTGCTGTTCGTGACCATGTTCGGGGAGGCGCTCCAGCTCAGCCAGCTGGTCCTCGACGTGTCGCCGTTCGCCCACCTGCCGAGGCTGCCGGCGGCCGCGTTCACGGCCACCCCCGTGGTCTGGCTGCTGGCCGTGGCCGCGGTCCTGGCAACGATCGGCCTGGCCGGGTTCCGCCGCCGGGACGTGGTCAGCAGCGCCTGACCCAAGGGCCGGCGGTCACATGGACGCGATCAGCTTGTCAACGCGGTCGTCGTGCGCCCTGAACGGGTCCTTGCACAGCACGGTCCGCTGGGCCTGGTCGTTCAGCTTCAGGTGGACCCAGTCGACGGTGTAGTCGCGGCGGCGCTCCTTGGCCTGGCGGATGAACTCGCCCCGCAGGCGGGCCCTGGTCGTCTGGGGCGGCTCCTGGGTGGCCCGGTCGATGGCCCGGTCGTCGCAGACCCGCTCCACCGACCCGTTGCGCTCCAGCAGGTAGTAGAGCCCGCGCTTGCGGTTGACGTCGTGGTAGGTCAGGTCCATGAGGGCGATCTTGGGGTGCGACAGGGGCAGGTTGTGGCGCGCCCGGGCCCGCTCGATCATCAGGTACTTGGTCACCCAGTCGACCTGGCGGCCGATCCGGTCCAGCTCCTGGGCCTCGAGCGCCTCCAGGACGTGGCCCCACATGTCGACCACCCGCTTGGCCGTCTCGCCGGCGTCGCGGCGGTCGACGAACCGGGCCGCCTTCTCGAAGTACTCCCGCTGGATCTCCAGGGCGCTGGCCTCGCGGCCGTTGGCCAGGCGGACCTTGCGCCGGCAGCTCATGTCGTGGGAGATCTCCCGGATGGCCCGGATCGGGTTCTCCAGGGTCAGGTCGCGCAGGACGGTGGCCTCCTCGACCATGGCCAGGACCAGGTCGGTGGCCCCGACCTTGAGGAAGGACGACCACTCGGACATGTTGGAGTCGCCGACGATCACGTGCAGGCGCCGGTAGCGCTCGGCGTCGGCGTGGGGCTCGTCGCGGGTGTTGATGATCGGCCGCGAGCGGGTGGTGGCGGAGGAGACGCCCTCCCAGATGTGCTCGGCCCGCTGGGCGATGCAGTACACCGCCCCCCTCGGGGTGGCCAGGACCTTGCCGGCCCCGCACAGGATCTGGCGGCTGACGAAGAACGGGATCAGCACGTCGGCCAGGCGCTGGAACTCGCCGTACCGCGACACCAGGTAGTTCTCGTGGCAGCCGTAGGAGTTGCCGGCCGAGTCGGTGTTGTTCTTGAACAGGAAGATCTTGCCGGCGATGCCCTCCTCGTGGAGGCGGGCCTCGGCCGCGGCGAGCAGGCTCTCCAGGATCCGCTCGCCCGCCTTGTCGTGGGTGACCAGCTCGGTCACCGAGTCGCACTCGGGGGTGGCGTACTCGGGGTGGGAGCCGACGTCCAGGTACAGCCGGGCCCCGTTCTCCAGGAACACGTTGGAGGAGCGGCCCCAGGAGACGACCCGCCGGAACAGGTAGCGGGCGACCTCGTCCGGGGAGAGCCGGCGCTGGCCCCGGAACGTGCAGGTGACGCCGTACTCGTTCTCGAGCCCGAAAATCCGCCGATCCATGACGTCATGCTACCGGACGCTCGGCCGGTCGCCCGGCTGTCGCGGTTAGACCAGGGTTGCCTCAGAGGTCCGCTTGGCCCGTTCCGGGCCGACCAGGCTGGTGAGGGCGGCCAGCAGCTCGGCCCGGTCCTCGGCCTGGAGGGCGCTGCCCGAGGCGGCCCGCGACTGGTCGAAGTCGACCAGCCAGGGCCGGCCGCCGGGGTCGACCATGCAGTTGGCCGGGACCAGCTCGCCGTGGGCGATCCCGGCCTTGTGGAGCAGGCCGACCTGGCGCCAGAGCTCGGTGAGCAGGGCGTCGTCGACCTGGGCGGCCTCCAGCTCCTGGAGGTTGTGGCCGGCGACGCGCTGCTGGACGAGCATGCCGGCGCCGTTGTCGAAGGACCGGACCAGCAGCACCTCGGGGGTGCGGACGCCCGCCCGGGCGGCCAGCAGGGCCATCGAGGCCTCGTGCTCGACCTCGTGGTGGGGTGAGCCGACCCGGACCGGCCGCTGCTGGTGGCGGCGGGTCAGCCGCCGCCAGGCCCGCCACAGCACGTCGCCGTCGCGCCACTCCCTGACCACGACCTTGACGAACAGCTCCGGGCCCTCCCCGCCGCTGGTGACATAGCAGGTGGAGCGGCGGGTGTCGCCGCCGACCGGCTCCAGGCCGGCCGGGTCGAGGCCGTGCTCGGTGAGGGCGGCCCGGACCTTGGGCAGCGACGGGCGCGGGTCGGGGGCGCCGAGGACGAACAGCACCAGCGACCCGGCCGCCCAGCCCAGGGCGGCCCCCCCGACCACGTCGAACGGCAGGTGGGAGCCGACGTACATGCGGGCCAGGCAGACGCAGCCGGCCAGGACCCAGGCGACCCGCCGGGCCCGCCGGCCCAGGTAGGGGCTGGCCACCGTGGCCAGGGCGACGGCCACGGCCGAGTGTCCGGAGACGTAGCCGAGGCCGCGGGCCGGCTCGCCGAGGATGTTGACGTCGTCGAGCAGGGTCTGGGGCCGGCCCCGCTGCACGAACTCCTTCACCAGCTTGGCGATCAGGTAGATGCTGCCGGCGGCCAGGACGGCGTCCAGGGCCAGGCGCAGGCGCCGGGTGGCCAGGGCCAGGATGGCCACCAGGGGCACGGCCCCGATCACCCCCAGCTGCATGACCAGCCAGACCCCGGGCCAGGTCCAGCCGGGCAGGGCGAGCTCGTTGACGACCCGGAACAGGGCCGCCTCGCGGTCGCCGATGAAGTCCTTGTGGATGGCGGTGGTGGTCACGGCCAGGACGGCGGCGCCGAGGACGACCCGGACGGCGTCGCCGGGGTGGCGGGTGTAGCCGGGCCGCGGCAGCCAGGCCATCAGGCGGCCCTCCTCGCGTCGGGGGCGGTGGCGGCGGTGTCGTCGGCGGGGTCGGGGCCGCGGGCCGGGACGCCGAGCAGCAGCCGGATCAGGGCGCCGACGGCCACCCCGAGGGCGGCCCCCCCGACCATGTCCAGGGGCAGGTGGGCGCCGACGTACATGCGGGTGAAGAACACGGCGGCGACGGCCGCGCCGGCCGCCCAGCGGCCCCACCGGGGCAGCCAGGGCCAGGCGACCAGGGCCAGGGCGGTGATCACGGCGATGTGGCCGGAGACGAACCCGAGCCCATGCGGCGCGGCCCCCCGCACGACCACGTCGTCGAGGACGTCGCTGGGCCGGCCCCGCTCCACGAACCGCTTCACCACCTTGGCCAGCACGTAGACGCCGGCCCCGGCCAGGGCCAGGCCGCCGGCCAGCCGCCAGCGCCGCAAGGCGAGCGCGGCCAGCACGGCCGCCGGCACGATCAGGAAGTTGCCGAGCTGCATCGGCACCCAGACGACCGGGAAGGGGGCGCTGGGCAGGTCGTTGACCAGCCGGAACAGGTCGGCCTCGAGGCCCTCGACCCGGTCGGCGTGGACCGGCAGGGCGCACAGGACCAGGAGCACGGCCCCGGCGACGATCCAGATCAGGTCGGTCGGTCGGCGCTCGATGCGCCGGCCGGAGCGGGCGCTCATGGCCGCTCGGCCCCGGTCGAGC
>DATABK010000170.1:0-16131 GCA_036259695.1 Actinomycetes bacterium
GGCACGTCGTCGAGGACGGCCCGGTCGGCGGCCACGGCCGCGTCCAGGCCGACCACCGGCGGGAGCGGCTCGTAGGTGACGGCGATCCGCTCGCAGGCGTCCTCGGCCAGGTAGCGGTCGCGGGCCACGACCATCGCCACCGGCTCCCCGACGTGGCGGACGACCCCGTTGGCCAGCGGGTAGGCGGTCCGGCCGGCGTGCAGGCCGGGGTGCGGGATGAGCAGGGGCAGGGGCTCGGCCATCGGCCCCTCGAGGTCCTCGTAGGTGTAGACGGCGACCAGCCCGTCGACCTCCAGGGCCCGGCTGACGTCGACGTCGCGGACCCGGGCGGCCGCGTGCGGGCTGCGGACGAACGCCGCCGCCAGGGCCCCGCCGCCCAGGTCGTCCAGGTAGCGCCCCTCCCCGGCGACCAGCCGCTGGTCCTCGCGCCGGGCGATCGGCTCCCCCATGGTCCGGGTCGTCACCGCGCCGCCTCCTGTTCGCGGATCAGCTCGGCGGCCCGCAGGACCGAGGCGACGATGTTCTGGTAGCCGGTGCAGCGGCAGAGGTTGCCCCCGATGGCCTGGCGGGCCTGCTCCTCGGTCGGGTCGGGGTGCTCGCGCAGCCAGGCGGTGATGGTGGTGACGAACCCGGGCGTGCAGAAGCCGCACTGGAGGCCGTGGCAGTCCTGGAAGGCCTGCTGCACCGGGCCGAGGCCGCCGTCGGCCGACCGGCAGCCCTCGACGGTGGTGATCTCGGCCCCCTCCACCCCGACCGCGAACAGCAGGCAGGACCGCATCGGCCGCCCGTCGACCAGGACCGTGCAGGCCCCGCAGACCCCGTGCTCGCAGCCGACGTGGGTGCCGGTCAGCCCCAGGTCGTGGCGGAGGCAGTCCGACAGGAGCCGCCGGGCCGGCACCCGCACCGTCCGCGGCACGCCGTTGACCACCAGCCGGGTCTCATGCAGCGGCTCGCTCACGCCGCCCCCTCGATCCGCGTGGCCGCGGCCGCGGCGGCCGCCCTGGTGGCGCGGGCGGTGAGGACCCCGGCCAGGTGGCGGCGGTAGGCGGCGGTGGCGTGGATGTCGTCGTCGGGGTCGACGGCGGCGGCGGCCAGCCGCCCGGCGGCGGCCCAGTCGGCGGCGTCGTGGGGCCGGCCGGCCAGGGCGTCGGTGAGGTCCACGGTGACCGGCACCGGCCCGACCGAGATGCAGGCCGCCCGGGCCCGCTCGACCCGCAGCCCGCGGTCGAGCTGCACCAGGGCACCGACCCCGCAGACGGCGTAGTCGCCGTGGCGGCGGGCCACCTCGACCCAGGCGCTGCCTGCGGCCGCCGGGGGCCGGGGGAACTCGGCCGCCACGGCCAGCTCGCCCGGGCGGACGGCCGACTCGAGCGGCCCGAGGAAGAACTCGGCCGCGGCCACCCGCCGCCCCTGGCCGCCGGCGCTGGCCAGCTCCATCGTCCCCTCGAGCAGGACGAGCACCGCCGGCAGCTCGGCTGCCGGGTCGGCGTGGACCAGGCTGCCGACCACCGTGCCCCGGTTACGGACGGTGTCGTGGGCGATGTCGCCGATGGCCTGGGCGAGCAGGGGCACGGCCTCGGCGGTGGCCCGGTCGTGCTCGACCCGGGCGTGGCGGGCGATCGCCCCCACCCGGACCCGGTGGTCGTCGACGGCGACCTCGTCCAGCTCGGCCAGCCAGTTGACGTCGACCAGGTGGGCGGGGGCGGCCAGGCGCATGTTGAGCAGCGGGACCAGGCTCTGGCCGCCGGCCAGGACCTTGCCGTCGTGGCCGACGTCGGCCAGCACGGCCAGGGCCTCGGGGACCGTCGCCGGCCGGTGGTAGGCGAACACCGGTGGCTTCATAGGCCGCATCATCTCGCAAGCTGGCGACGGAGCAACGCAAGAACGGATATCTTGCATGCAGGTCCACGGGGTGGGAGTGACTGAGGAGGCAGCGTGAAGGCATACAGGTGGCGCCGCGGGGCGCTTCTCGGCTTGGTGATGGCGGTCGCCATGGTGGCGGCGGGCTGCGGCGACGACGGCGGCGACACGGGCGGCGGGACCACCGAGACGACCGCCGCCGCCCCGGCGGTCGACGAGGCGCTGGCCGCCAAGGTCCCGGAGGCGATCAAGTCCGACGGCAAGGTCCTGATCGGGACCGACGCCAGCTACGCCCCCAACGAGTTCCTGGACACCGACGGCAAGACCGTCATCGGCTTCGACGTCGACCTGTTCAACGCCGTCGCGGCCAAGCTGGGCCTCCAGACCGAATGGCAGTCGGCCACCTTCGACGCGATCATCCCGGGTGTCCAGTCCGGCAAGTACGAGATGGGCATCTCGTCGTTCACCATCAACGACGAGCGCAAGCAGCAGGTCAACATGGTCAGCTACTTCAGCGCGGGCACCCAGTGGGCCACCAAGAAGGGCAATCCCACCGGGATCCAGCCGGACGACGCCTGCGGCAAGAAGGTGGCCGTCCAGACCAACACCGTCCAGGACACCGAGGACCTGCCCAAGCGCCAGGAGGCGTGCCAGAGCGCGGGCAAGCCGGAGATCACCGTCGACCGCTACCAGCGGCAGGACCAGGCCACCGCCGCGGTGGTCTCGGGCAAGGACGACGCCATGCTGGCCGACTCCCCGGTGAGCGCCTACGCCGTGGAGCAGACCAACGGACAGCTCGAGCTGCTCGGCGACATCTATGACGCGGCCCCGTACGGGTACGTGATCGAGAAGGACCAGACCGAGTTCGCCCAGGCGGTCGCCGACGCCGTGGCCGCCCTGGTCAGCGACGGCACCTACAAGACGGTCCTCGAGAAGTGGGGCGTCGAGGCCGGGGCCATCACCGACCCCGCGGTCAACCCCTAGCCGCGGGGCCCGGGGCCGAGCATGACCGAGACGAAGACGCCGGAGCGGGCGCAGCCCGAGGCCATCACGGCCGTGCCCGTCCGGCACCCGGGCCGGTGGGTGGCGATCGTGGTCCTGGCCGTCGTGGCCGCGATGTTCGTCCACATGCTGGTGACCAACGACGCGTTCCAGTGGCGCTTCATGTTCGACAACATGTTCCGCCCGCCGGTCATCGAGGGCGTGCGGACGACGCTGCTCATGACCGTCCTGGCGATGATCATCGGGGTGGGGCTGGGGGTCGTGATCGCCATGATGCGGCTGTCCCCGAACCCGATCCTGTCCGGGGCGGCCTGGCTCTACACCTGGTTCTTCCGGGCCGTGCCCCGGGTCGTGCTGCTGGTCCTGTTCGGCAACCTGGGCATCCTGTACGGCCGCTACGAGCTGGGGCTGCCGTTCGACCGCCAGCTCGGCGACCTGTTCGGGATCGACCTCGACGCCCGCTTCTTCGGCCTGGACGCCCGGACCATCCTGACCGGCTTCATGGCCGGCCTGCTGGGGCTGGCCCTGTCCGAGGCGGCCTACATGGCCGAGATCGTCCGGGCGGGCATGAAGGCGGTCGACCCGGGCCAGCAGGAGGCGGCCCACGCCCTCGGCATGGCCCGTGGGCCCACCCTGCGCCGGATCGTCCTGCCCCAGGCCATGCGGGTGATCGTCCCGCCGACCGGCAACGAGACCATCGCCATGCTCAAGGACACCTCCCTGCTCGCCTTCGTCCCGGTCACCAACGAGCTGTTCTTCCAGCTCCAGGCCATCGGCGCCCGCACCTTCCAGGTGTTCCCGATGCTGGTCGCGGCCTGCCTGTGGTACCTGGCTCTGACCAGCGTGCTGATGGTGGGCCAGTTCTACATCGAGCGATACTTCAGCAAGGGGTTCGGCAGCGGGCCGGCGCGGGCCCGCGCGCAGGCGGAGAGTGTCGGACATGGCCACTGATCTCGGCGGCGGGGCCGCCACCACCTCCGGAGGGGACGGGACCCCGATGGTGAAGGCCGAGGCGGTGCACAAGCGCTTCGGCCACCTCGAGGTCCTCAAGGGGATCGACATGGAGGTCCTTCCCGGCCAGGTGGTGGTCCTGCTGGGCGCCTCCGGCTCCGGCAAGTCGACCTTCCTGCGCTGCATCAACCACCTGGAGAAGATCAACGCCGGCCGGCTGTGGGTCGACGGGCACCTGGTCGGCTACCGGCAGGAGGGCGACAAGCTCTACGAGCTCAAGGAGAAGGAGATCTCGAAGTCCCGGGCCGAGATCGGCATGGTGTTCCAGCGGTTCAACCTGTTCCCCCACATGACCGCGATCGAGAACATCTGTGAGGCGCCCTGCCAGGTCAGGAAGGTGCCCAAGGACGCGGCCAGGGAGCGGGCCCGGAAGCTGCTGGACCAGGTCGGCCTGGCCGAGAAGGCCGACGTCTACCCGGCCCAGCTGTCGGGCGGCCAGCAGCAGCGGGTGGCGATCGCCCGTGCCCTGGCCATGGACCCGAAGCTGATGCTGTTCGACGAGCCGACCAGCGCCCTCGACCCCGAGCTGGTCGGCGACGTCCTCGAGGCGATGAAGCAGCTGGCCAGGAACGGCATGACCATGATCGTGGTCACCCACGAGATGGGCTTCGCCCGCGAGGTCGGCGACCAGGTGGTGTTCATGGACCAGGGCGTGGTGGTCGAGAAGGGCGAGCCGGCCGAGGTGTTCACCAACCCCAGGCACGAGCGCACCAAGGCGTTCCTCAGCCGGATCCTGTAGCGACCTGGGTGTCGACCTGGTAGTGGGTGGCGGTGAGGTCGCGCTCGACCAGGAACCGCTCGTCCTCGGGGTAGAAGACGGCCGTCTCGTAGTCGTCGCCCGCGAACGCCCGCACCGCCTCCAGCGAGTCCCAGAGCGTGAACATCACGAACTCCGTCCGCTCGCCGACGTCCCGGCGGAGCATCCAGACGCCCTGGTTGCCGGGGGTCCTGGCATAGGCGGCCACGCCGGTCTCCCGCATGTAGCGGGCGTAGTCGTCACCGTCCTGCCTGCGGACGGCGCCCTTCCAGATGCGAGCGATCATCGCTCCTCCTCATCACGCGGGACCTCGAGAACGGACATCGTTCACCACAGTCTGTGGTGGGAGACGAGGAGGAAACCATGAGGGCACGCAGGCCCCCCGCCAGGTCCTCGGGCTGAAGCCTGAGCAGGCCGAGGAGCGGGCCGACGCGCTGCTGCGGCGATCGTCCGGGCCCTGGCCATGCGGCCCAAGTGCGGCTGCTGGAGGAGATCACCAGCGCGCCGGACCCGAGCTGGTGGCCGAGGCGCTGAACATCGGGGGCCTGTGGGCGGTGGTTCGTGGTGATCCGTGATTGCGGGATTGCCCGAGATATCGATTAGCATTCTCTGGCCGAGCCACGAGACAGAGAGATGCAACTGCCCAAGGCGCCCTTCTATCGACGCTGGTCGGTCCTGCTGGCCGGCGTCATCGGGCTGGCCGTGGTCGCCGCCCTGCTCGGCTGGCGGGGGTTCCAGCGGGTGGCCACGCCGGCCACCACGACCACCTCGCCGTCGACCTCGACCGCCGTCCCGACCACGACCAGCCCGCCGCCGACGTCCTTCGGGCCGACCAGCAAGCCCGACGACGTCCTGTGGTTCCATGAGGGCACGGACTCGCAGCGGAGCCGGGGCTTCCGGGCGCCGTCCCCCTGGCGGATCGAATGGGAATACGACTGCAGCAACTTCCGCGACAAGGGCGGTGGGGGCTTCAAGATCACCGGCGACGGCGCCTTCGAGCGGGTCGACATCCAGGGGGACGACGTCAAGGGCCGCGGCCGCCGGTCGTTCATCCGGAGCGGCTACGGTCACCTGCTGGTCGAGTCGGTCTGCGACCATTGGAAGGTCACGGTCCTCGCCGGCTGACGGCGACACCGCCGGCATCTCTGACGAAAGGACGGCGCTTGAACGCGACCGCGGGCACGGGACGGCTGGCGATCGTGGGCGGGCGGGTCATCCCCGTGGCCGGCGCGCCCATCGAGGATGGGGTCGTGCTGGTCGGCGACGGCCGCATCGAGGCCGTGGGCCGCGACCTCCGCCTCCCCGACGGGGTCGAGCGGGTCGACGCCGCCGGCAAGGTCGTCCTCCCCGGGCTGGTCGACGCCCACACCCACCTCGGGGTGCACTCGGAGGGCGACGGCTGGGCCGGGCAGGACACCAACGAGCTCACCGACCCGGTCACCCCCCACGTCCGGGCGCTGGACGCCATCAACCCGGCCGACCTGGGCTTCGCCGACGCCGTCGCCGGCGGGGTCCTGACCGTGAACGTCAACCCGGGGTCGGGCAACCCCATCGGCGGCCAGGCGGCCGCCATCCGCACCGCCGGCCGCAGCGTCGACGAGATGGTCCTGCGCGCCCCCAGCGGCATGAAATCGGCCCTCGGGGAGAACCCCAAGCGGGTCTACGGCGAGCGCAAGCAGCTGCCCTCGACCCGCCTGGGCACGACCGCGGTCATCCGCGACGCCCTGGTCAAGGCGGGCAACTACCTGACCAAGCGCAACCGCGGCGACGACCCGCCGCCCGAGCGGGACCTGCGCTGGGAGGCGCTCGGGCTGGTCCTGGAGGGCGAGATCCCCTGGCGCCAGCACTGCCACCGGGCCGACGACATCGCCACCGCCCTGCGCCTGGCCGACGAGTTCGGCTACCGGCTGGTCGTCGACCACGGCACCGAGGCCGTCCTGCTCGCCGACCGGCTGGCCGAGCGGGGCGTGCCGGTCCTGATCGGTCCCCTGCTGACCTCACGCTCCAAGGTCGAGCTGCGCAACCGCTCCCTGGCCAACCCCGGCCGCCTGGCCGCCGCCGGGGTCGAGCTGGGCATCATCACCGACCACCCGGTCGTCCCTGTCCACCTCCTCCACGTCCAGGCCGCCCTGGCCGTCCGTGAGGGCCTCGACCCGGCGGCCGCGCTGCGGGCCGTCACCCTGACCCCGGCTCGGGTCCTCGGCCTTGACGACCGCCTCGGCTCCCTGGAGCCGGGCAAGCACGCCACCCTCTGCGTCTGGTCCGGCGACCCCCTGGACGCCCGCTCCCGGGTCGAGCGGGCCTGGATCGAGGGCCGCCAGGTGTTCGGCGCCGACCCCGACAACCCGCCGTTCTGAGATGGCCGACCTCGGGCACGAGCTGGTGTTCGGCGCCTTCCTGCCGCCCGAGGCCGGGCGGGCCGAGGAGGTCCTGGCCCTGGCCCGGACGGTCGAGGATCTTGGCCTTGACCTGCTGGCCTTCCAGGACCACCCCTACCAGCCAGGGTTCCTGGACACCTGGACGCTGCTGTCGTTCCTGGCCGCCGAGACCTCCAGGGTCCGGCTGCTGCCGGACGTGGCCAACGTGCCCCTGCGCCCGCCGGCCGTGCTCGCCCGCAGCGCCGCCGCCCTCGACGTCCTCAGCGGCGGCCGCCTCGAGCTGGGCCTGGGGGCCGGCTACTTCCTGGACGCGATCGCCGCCATGGGGGGGCCGCGCCGCACGGCGGCCGAGAACGTGGAGGCGCTGGAGGAGGCGATCACGGTCATCCGCCGGCTGTGGACCCCCGGCCCGCCGGTCCACTTCGCCGGCCGCTGGTACCGGCTCCAGGGGGCCCGGCCGGGCCCGGCGCCGGCCCATCCGATCGGCATCTGGCTGGGCGCCTACAAGCGGCGGATGCTCGAGCTCACCGGCCGGGTGGCCGACGGCTGGGTGCCGACCACCGGGTACGCCGACCCGCCCGACCTCGGCCCCATGACCCGCATCCTGGACGGCGCGGCCGAGGCGGCCGGCCGCGACCCGGCCCGGGTCCGCCGGGCCTACAACATCTCCGGCCGGTTCGGCGGCGGCAGTGGGTTCCTCCAGGGCCCGCCGGCGGCCTGGGCCGAGCAGCTCACCGGGCTGGTCCTGGAGCACGGCATGAGCGCCTTCATCCTCGGCCCCGGCCCCGACGCCGCCGGGGACCTGCGCCGGTTCGCCGAGGAGGTCGCCCCGGCCGTCCGGGAGGCGGTGGAGCAGGCCCGGGCTGCGCCGCCGCCCGCGCTGGACGGCCGGGGGGCTGTGGACAGCCGCGGGCACGCTCCCTCCGGGTCGGCTACGCTCCCCCACCGGGGGCCTGAGCCCGGGGCCGGGTCGCTGGAGGCTGCGCCGGTCGCCGACTCGGCTGGCGCGCAGACGCTGCTGGCCGTGCACCAGCATCTGCGGGAGGAGCTGGACCAGCTCCGTGACGTGCTGCGTCAGGTCGCCGGCGGCCGGGTCACGCCGGCCGGCGCCCGGTCGCACCTCCACCAGATGACCATGCGCCAGAACTACTGGGCCTTCGGGGCGTTCTGCGCCAGCTACTGCCGGGTGGTCACCGTCCACCACGCCATCGAGGACGCCCATCTGTTCCGCGACCTGCGCCGGGCCGACCCGTCGCTGGAGCCGGTCCTTGAGCGCCTGTCGGCCGAGCACGAGGCCATCGCCGCCCTCATCACCGGGGTCGACACCGCCCTGGTGACGATGATCGGCGATTCTGCCAGCCTCGGTGAGGCCGAGGCGGCCGTCGAGCGTCTGGCCGGCGCCCTCCTCCCCCACCTCAAGGACGAGGAGGACCAGCTCCTCGGCCCCATCGCCCGCCTCGGCATCCCCGTCTGACCGGCCCGGTCAGGCCGTGTCCAGGACCTCCCGGACGACGGCGGCGACCCGGTCGGCCGTCGGGACGACGGCCCGCTCCAGGTTGGCGGCGAAGGGGAGGGGGACGCAGGCGGAAGCGACCCGCCGGATGGGCGCGTCCAGGTCGTAGAAGGCCTCCTCGGCGACGATCGAGGCCAGGGTGCCGCCCCAGCCGCCCTGGTAGGGGTTCTCCTCGACGATCACCAGGCGGCTGGTCCGGGCCACCGAGTCCAGCACCGTGCGGGCGTCCAGGGGGATCAGGCAGCGCAGGTCGATGACCTCGGCGTCGACGTCGCCGGCCAGCTGCTCGGCCGCGGCCAGCGCCGTTGGCACCGTGGAGGCGAGGGCGACCAGGGTGACGTCGGCGCCGGAGCGGCGGACCTCGGCCCGGCCCAGCTCGACCACGTGGTCGCCGGCCGGCGGGGGGTCGCCCTTGGTGGCGAACAGGCCCTTGTGCTCGAACACCAGCACCGGGTCGTCGCTGCGGATGGCCGCGGCCATCAGCCCGACCATGTCGGCCGGGGTCGAGGGGGCGGCGATCTTCAGCCCGGGGACGGCGAAGGCCCAGTTCTCGACCGGCTGGGAGTGCTGGGCCCCGAAGCCGAGGCCGCTGCCGTTGGCGGTGCGGATGACGAGGGGGACGCTGACCTGGCCACCAGTCATGTAGCGCATCTTGGGGATCTCGTTGGCGACATAGTCCCAGCAGCAGGCCAGGAAGTCGGAGAACATGATCTCGGCCACCGGGCGCATCCCGGTCATGGCCGCGCCCATGGCCGCCCCGACGATCGCCTGCTCGCTGATCGGGGTGTCCCAGACCCGCTCGGGACCGAACTCGGCGAACAGCCCGGCGGCCGTCTTGAACACGCCCTCGGCGGCGCCGATGTCCTCGCCCAGGCAGACCACCCGCTCGTCGCGGCGCATCTCCTGGGCGATCCCGGCCGCCACCGCCTCCCGGTAGGTCATCAAGTTCGCCATCCCGGACCTCCATTGGCCTCCCGGTAGGTCATCAGGTCCGCCATTGGGCACCTCCATCCGCCCACACGTCGGTGAAGGCGCTGTCCTCGCCGGGGGGCGGGGCCGCCTTGGCCGCCTCGGCCGCGGCCGCCACCTCCTCGCGGGCCTGGGCGTCGAGCTGGTCGATGGCCGGCTGCTCGACCCCGCGGTCGCGGAGCCGCTCGGCCAGCACCAGCAGCGGGTCGCGCTTGAGCCAGGCGTCGACCTCCTCCTGGGGCCGGTACTTGCCGGGGTCGCTGCGCGAGTGCCCGTACTGGCGGTAGGTGAGGGCCTCGATCACCGTCGGGCCGTCCCCGGCCCGGGCCCGGGCGGCCGCCGCGGCCACCGCCTGCTGCACGGCGACGACGTCGTTGCCGTCGATGACCTCGGCCGGGAGCTGGTAGGCGGGGGCCCGCCCGGCGGCCGGCTGGGCGACCGCGGTCACCGTCTTGATCGAGGTGTACTCCATGTAGAGGTTGTTCTCGCAGACGAACAGGACCGGCAGCCGCCAGACGGCGGCCAGGTTGAGGGCCTCGTGGAAGGCCCCGATGTTGGTCGCCCCGTCGCCGAAGAAGGCCACCGCGACCTGGCTGGTGCCGCGCAGCTTGGCCGACCAGGCGGCCCCGCAGGCGATCGGCAGGTGGGCACCGACGATGGCGTACGACCCGAGCATGTTGCGGTCGGCCACGGTCAGGTGCATGGAGCCGCCCTTGGCCCGGCACAGGCCGGTGGCCCGGCTCATCAGCTCGGCCAGGCAGGCCTCGGGGGAGGCCCCGCGGGCGATGGCGTGGTGGTGGCCGCGGTAGGTGGCGAACACGTAGTCGTCCGGCTCCAGGGCGGCGCTGGCCCCGACGGCCACCGCCTCCTGGCCCGAGGCCAGGTGGGTCGTCCCCTTGACCAGGCCGGCCATGAACAGGTCGTAGGCGGCTTTCTCGGTGGCCCGGATCAGGGCCATCTGCTGGTACAGGGCCAGCAGCTCCTCGACCCGGGGCTCTTCGGTCACGACGGTCATGAGGTCACCTGCCGGTTGCGGTGGGACTCGGCCTCCCGGGTGGTCGGCAGCGGCCCGTCCACGGCCCAGTAGCGCTGGCCGGCGACCAGCAGCTCCTCAGCCGGGAACTTGGTGATGACCTCGCAGCCGTCGGCCGTGACCACCACCTCCTCCTCGATCCGGGCCGCCGACCAGCCGTCCGCGGCCGGCCAGTAGGTCTCCAGGGCGAACAGCATGCCCTCTTCCAGCACCTCGGGGTGGTCCAGGGAGACGAGCCGGCTGAAGATCGGCTTCTCCCAGATGGACAGGCCGACCCCGTGCCCGTACTGGAGGGCGAAGGCGGCCTCCTCGTCGGGGAAGCCGAACTCCCTCGCGGTCGGCCACACCGAGACGATGTCGGCCGTGGTCGCCCCCGGCTTGACCAGGGCGATGGCCTCGTCCATGTAGTCGCGGCAGCGGACATAGGCGTCGCGCATGGCCACAGACGCGCTGCCGACCGCGAAGCAGCGGTAGTAGCAGGTCCGGTAGCCGTTGTAGCTGTGCAGGATGTCGAAGAACGCCGGGTCGCCGGGGCGCAGGATGCGGTCGGAGTAGACGTGGGGGTGGGGCGAGCAGCGCTCCCCGGAGATGGCGTTGACCCCCTCGACGTGCTCGGACCCGAGGTCGTAGAGGACCTTGGCGACCAGGCCGACGCACTCGTTCTCGCGGACCCCGGGCCGCAGGAACCGGTAGAGCTCGTCGTAGGCGGCGTCGACCAGGGTGGCCGCGGTGGTCAGCAGGGTGATCTCATCCGGGGTCTTGATCCGGCGGGCGTCCAGGAACACCTGCTGGCCGTCGACCACCCGCAGGCCGGCCGCCTCCATCGCGGCCAGCACCGGCAGCTCGGCCAGGTCGACCCCGACCGGCTCCCCGGCCAGCCCGTGGGCCTCCAGCTCCCGCCTGATCTTGGCCGCGACCCCCTCGGCGATGCCGGCGGCCGGGTTGAAGCTGCCCCGCAGGGTCGAGATCCCGGCCCGGGCCCGGCCCTGCTCGGGCTCGGCCGGGCGGCCGTCCAGCCAGGGGTTGTAGAGCTGGTGATGGCGGGCCGCCGAGCCGAAGTCCCAGATGACCGGCTCGCCGCCTCGCGGGAGCAAGGCGAACCGGATGAGCTTGTCCATCGCCCAGGTGCCGATGTGGGTCGAGGTCATGTAGCGGATGTTGTGGAAGTCGAAGCTGAGCAGCGCCCCCAGCTCCGAGCGGTCCAGCGACTCCTTCAGCCGCGCCAGCCGCTCGGTGCGGAGCCGGTCGACGTCGACCCGCTCCTCCCAGTCGACGGCGTTCGGCCCGTACGTCCGAATCCCCATGGCCCTCTCCTCGTCCCGGTGGGACCTCGGGAGTACGCCATCAGGCTCCCCGTCGTCAAGTGTTGCTGAACGGGTGGCGGCCGATGATGCACCAGATGGCCGTGGCCGGCTCGGGGCCGTCGTTGCCCAGCCGGTGCGGGGTGGTCGCCGGGAAGCTGATCGAGTCGCCCGGTCCCAGCCGGTGGGTGTCGAAGCCGACGGAGATGGTGAGGCGGCCCGAGAGCACGTAGCCGAACTCCTGGCCGGCGTGGCGCATGAAGGTGCCGTCGCCGGTCGAGCAGCCGCCCGGCTGGTACTGGACGTGGAGGAACTCGACCCCCGGGTACGACCCGGCCGTGAGCCGGTGCCAGCGCACCCCCGACTCCAGGTCCAGGGCCTCGTGCTCGCCGGTCCGCTGGACCGAGACGAAGCCCTCGTCGCCGCGGGCGACCACCGCCTGCCCGGCCAGCAGCCCGTCAACCGACACGTTGAGCAGGTTGACGATGTCGAACAGCTTGCCCGCCGAGGGGTGGGCCTTGCCGGTCTCGATCTGGGAGAGGGCGCTGGCGCTGATCCCGAGCCGACGGGCCGTCTCCCGGAGCGACAGGCCCTGGCGCAGCCGCTCCGCGCGCAGGCTGGCCCCGAGGTCGACGACGCTCATGGCAGGAGTGTACAGGGCCACTGTTCAGCCCAACTGCACACGCGTTATGCTCCGGCCGACACGGGTGGCTCTTCAGCGAGGAGGAGTTCCAATGGCCGACCGGCTCCTGCTGCGTGGCGGCACCGTCCTGACCGTCGACTCCGACCTCGGCGACCTCCCCAAGGGTGACGTCCTCATCGAGGGCGACACCATCGCCCAGGTCGCCCCCCAGATCGACGCCGACGCCGAGGTGCTCGACGTCAGCGGCCGGATCGTCATCCCCGGCTTCGTCGACACCCACCGGCACACCTGGGAGGCGGCCATCCGCGGCTGCGCCCCCAATGCCACCCTCGGCACCTACTTCGTCGAGATCCTCGACTCCTTCGCCCCCCTGTACCGGCCCGAGGACGTCTACGCCAGCAACCTGGCCGGGGCGCTGGAGTGCGTCAACGCCGGCATCACGACCCTGGTCGACTGGTCCCACATCAACAACACCCCCGAGCACCCCGACGCCGCCATCCAGGGCCTCCAGGAGGCCGGCATCCGCGCCCAGTACGCCTACGGCAGCGCCAACACCTCGCTGAACGACTACTGGAACAACAGCAAGATCGCCATCCCGGCCGACGACGTCCGGCGGGTCCGCGACACCTACTTCTCCTCCGGCGACGGCCTGCTGACCCTGGCCCTGGCCACCCGCGGCCCGACCTACTGCAGCGACGAGGTCGTCAGGGCCGAGTGGGGGCTGGCCCGCGAGCTCGGCATCCCGATCACCATCCACGTGGCCATGCACTCGGCCGGCCGCTTCGGCATGGTCAAGCAGCTCGGCGACCTGGGCCTGCTCGGGCCGGACACCACCTACATCCACTGCTGCTACCTCACCGACACCGAGTGGCAGCTGGTGGCCGACAGCGGCGGCACGGTCTCGATCGCCCCCCAGATCGAGGCCCAGATGGGCCACGGCTGGCCACCGGTGCTCAAGTCGATGGAGTACGGGCTGCGGCCCAGCCTGTCGATCGACGTCGTCACCACCGCCCCCGGCGACATCTTCACCCAGATGCGGGCCGCCTTCGCCTGCGACCGGGCCCGGGTCAACGCGGCCGCCTGGGAGGCGGGGGGCGAGGGCGAGGTGTCGGACACCATGCTCACGTCCCGCCAGCTGCTGGAGATGGCCACCGCCAACGGCGCCCACGTGGCCGGGCTCGAGGACCGGACCGGCTCGCTCACCCCCGGCAAGCAGGCCGACGTGGTCGTGCTCGACGCCACCGCCCTCAACATGGCCCCGGTGATCGACCCGGTGGCCGCGGTCACCAACTGCGCCGACGTCTCCAACGTGGAGACGGTGCTGATCGGCGGCCAGGTCCGCAAGCGCGACGGCAAGCTGGTGGCCGACGCCGACGCGGCCCGCCGGCTGGTCGAGGCGTCCCGCGACCACCTGCTGGAGGCGCTGGAGCGCAAGCGGGCCGCGCAGCCCTCGGCATGACCGGACGGTACCTGGTCGCCAGGGCCGGCGAGGCCGACCTGGCGGTGCCGGCGGCGTTCGCCGGGCACACCCAGGGGTTCGGCCGCTGGGCGATCGTCGGCGAGGCCGCCGCCGTCCACACCGGGTTCGGGATCTGCGCCCTGGAGCCGGGCGGCGGCGTCGACGCCCACGTCCACTCCTTCGAGGAGAGCGTGTTCGTGCTCGAGGGCAGCCTGGTGCTGGACACCGCCGAGGGGTCGGTGCTGCTCGCCCCGGGCGACTACGGGCTGGTCCCCGTTGGAGTCCCCCACGCCGTCCGCAACCCGGGGCCGGAGCCGGCCCGCTGGGCCGACATGTGCGCCCCACAACCGCGGGCCCGCTTCGGCGACGACACCTTCTTCGTGCCCCCGCTGGCCGCCGCCGACCCGGTCCCGGTCGACGTCCGCGACCCCCGCACCCGGGCCTTCGGGCACATCGACCCGGCCAACATGGACCCCGGCCGCCAGACCCAGGACCAGCTGGCCGTGTCGGCCAGCATGCGCACCGCCCTGCTCGTCTACAGCGGCATCACCGTGAAGATGATGGTCGACAGCGACCTCGGGGCCCAGCTCCAGACCATGTTCATGGTCCAGTACGAGCCGGGCGGGAAGGCCGGCACCCACGACCACCCGCTGGAGGAGACCTACCTGGTCCTGGAGGGCGAGGTCGACGCCAGCTTCGACGGCGACGTCCACCGCCTGTCGGCCGGCGACGTCGCCTGGGCCGGGGTCGGCTGCGTCCACGGGTTCTCCAACCCGGCCGACCGGCCGGTGCGCTGGCTGGAGACCCAGGCCCCCCAGCCGCCGGCCCGCCACTCCTACCGGTTCACCCGCGACTGGGACTACCTGCGCGACGCGCTCGCCTGACTCGCCTGACTCGCCTGAAAGGACCAAGCCATGCCGGAGCCGGGATCGGTCGTCGTGGTCGGGGGCACCTCGGGGCTGGGGCTGGAGGTGGCCCGCCACTACGCCAACCAGGGACGCGAGGTCGTGCTGTCCGGCCGCGACCGGCAGCGGGCCGAGGCCGCCGCCGCCGACCTCGGCGGCAAGGCCAGGGGGATCGCCCTCGACCTGGCCGAGCCGGGCCAGCTGGCCGACCGGCTGGCCGGCGTCGACCGGGTCGGCCACCTGGTCCTGGCCGCCATCGAGCGGGACGAGAACAGGGTCCACGCCTTCGACCTGGAGGGCGCGACCCGGCTGGCCACCCTCAAGCTGGTCGGCTACGCCGAGGTGGTCCACCAGCTGGCCTCGCGGATGGACGGCGACGGCTCGGTGGTGCTGTTCGGGGGGCGGGCCAAGGACCGCCCGTACCCGGGCTCGACCATGGTGTCGACGGTCAACGGCGGCGTCACCGGCCTGGTCCACTCCCTGGCCGTGGAGCTGGCCCCGGTCCGCTGCAACGCCGTCCATCCCGGCATCGTCGGGGACAGCCCCTACTGGAGCGCCAAGGGTGAGTCGGCCCTGGAGCCGGTCCGCAACCGGACCCCGTCGCGGCGGCTGGTGACGATGGAGGATATCGTCGGCGCGGTCGTGTTCCTGCTCGAGAACCGGGCCGTTAACGGCGAGAACCTGCACGTCGACGGGGGCTGGCTGCTGCTGTAGAGGAGGGGTCGATGGACGGGGGGTTGCGGGTCGCGGTCGTCGGGGCCGGCCGCATGGGCGGGGCCATGGCCGGCACCCTGCGCCGGGCCGGCCTCGAGGTGGTGGTGTTCAACCGGACCCGGTCCCGGGCCGAGGCCGTCGCCGAGGCCACCGGGGCGGCCGTGGCCGCCAGCGCCCGCGAGGCCGCCGAGGGCGCCCAGGTGGTGCTCAGCTCCCTGGCCGACGACGCCGCCGTCGGGGCCGCCTACACCGGCGGCGACGGGATCGTGGCCGGGCTCCAGCGGGGCACGGTGGTCTGCGAGGCCAGCACCATCGACCCGGGGACGGTGCTGCGGTTGCGGCCCCTGGTCGAGGACCGGGGGGCGTTCCTGCTCGACACCCCGGTGTCAGGCAGCGTCTCCACTGTCGAGGCCGGCCAGCTGACCGTCATGGCCGGTGGCGACCCGGAGGTGCTGGAGCGGGCCCGCCCGGCGCTCGAGCCCCTGGCCAAGCAGGTCTTCCACGTCGGCGGCCTGGGCTCGGGGGCGGTGATGAAGCTAGCCGTCAACGCGATCGTGCACGGCCTCGACCTGGCCCTGTCCGAAGC
>DATABK010000171.1:0-2881 GCA_036259695.1 Actinomycetes bacterium
CCATGCGGCATCGCGACCCGCCGCTGCCGGGACCCCCGGTGGGGGAGCGTAGCCGAAGCGGGAACCGGGGGCCGGCGATTGTCCACAGCCCCCCTGGCGCCCTCCGGCAAGCCCTCCGAACCCCGGTACCGCCGAACTCCCGGAACCCGTCCCCAGGTCCGGAAACCGCCGGGGGCCTCCCGACCACGCGGGTATACTGGCCGCCGTTCTGTCAGTCGGTCGGGCGGGCCGCCCGAACCCCCGGGGTAGTTTGGTCCCGGGCATCTTCCGAGCTTGGTGCTCGGTCTACTCGTTCCCAACCCGGAGGCACTTGTGCGCAGCACCCTCGAGACCGTCGAGCCCACCAAGGTGCGGATCAACGTCGTCGTGGAGCCCGACGAGCTCCGGCCGGCGATCGACCGCACGGCCAGGCGGCTGTCGCGGGAGGTCCGGGTGCCCGGGTTCCGCAAGGGGAAGGTGCCCCGGCAGGTGATCGAGGCCCGGATCGGCCGCGACGCCCTGCTGGCCGAGGCCATCGAGCAGGAGGCCGTGCCCGAGTTCTACGCCAAGGCGATCGAGGAGCTCGGGGTCCGGCCGCTGTCCCGGGCCCAGGTCGAGCCACCCGACTACACCGACGGGGAGCCGCTGGAGTTCTCGGCCACCTTCGAGGTCAAGCCCGAGCTCGACCTGCCCTCCTACCGCGGCATCGAGGTCGAGCGGCCGGCCCTCGAGGTCACCGACGAGCATGTCGACGCCCAGCTGGAGCGGCTGCGCGAGCGGTTCGCCCAGCTCGAGGTCATCGGACGGCCCCTCGCCAAGGGCGACTTCGCCCAGATCGACCTGCGGGCCACCCACCACACCGAGGAGATCCCCGAGCTCACCCGGACCGACTTCCTCTACGAGGTCGGCTCGGGCACGGTCGTGCCTGAGCTCGACGCCGAGCTGGAGGGCAAGCGCAAGGGCGACATCCTCCGCTTCAACGCCACCCTCCCCGAGGAGGCCGGCGAGGAGCTGGCCGGCCGCGAGGTCACCTTCCAGGTCCTGGTCAAGGAGGCCAAGGCCAAGGTCCTGCCCAAGCTGGACGACGACTTCGCCCAGGAGGCGAGCGAGTTCGACACCCTGGACGAGCTCCGGGCCGACCTGCGCCAGCGCCTCGAGCAGGCCGCCGAGGCCCAACTGGCCAGCGAGCTCGAGACCCGGGTCCTGCAGGCCTACCTCGACCAGGTCGAGGTGCCCCTGCCCGAGTCGATGGTCCACGACGAGCTCCATTACCGGGCCAACCGCTTCGCCCAGCAGCTGACCATGATGGGCACCAACCTCGAGCAGTACCTCCAGGCCCTGGGGCAGACCGCCGACGACGTCGAGGCCGACCTCCGGGCCCAGTCCGAGCGGGCCGTCCGGGCCCAGCTCGTCCTGGAGGCGATCGCCCAGGCCGAGGGCTTCGAGGCCACCGAAGAGGAGATCGAGGCCGAACTGCGGCGCCAGGCCCAGCGGGTCGGGCGCGACCCCGAGGAGGTCCGGCAGGCCCTGGCCGACGGCCGGATCGGGGTCATCGCCGGTGATATCCTGCGAAGCAAGGCCTTGGCGTTGATGGTCGAGCATGCCGAGCAGCACGACCCGGCGCCCGACGACGACGCTTCCGAGCCCAAGGAGTAAGCGGCGATGCAGCCACCTTCCAACTATCTGGTCCCGGTCGTCGTCGAGCAGACCAACCGCGGCGAGCGGAGCTTCGACATCTACTCGCGCCTGCTGAACGAGCGGATCATCTTCCTCGGCACCCCGATCGACGACACCGTGGCCAACCTCGTCATGGCCCAGCTGCTCCACCTGGAGTCAGAGGACCCCGACAAGGACATCCAGCTCTACATCAACTCGCCCGGCGGGTCGGTGACGGCGCTTCTGGCCATCTACGACACCATGCAGTACGTGAAGCCGGACGTGGCCACCACCTGCATGGGCCAGGCCGCCTCGGCCGCGGCCGTGCTGCTGGCCGCCGGGGCCCCGGGCAAGCGCCTCGGCCTGCCCCACTCCCGCATCCTGATCCACCAGCCGTCCGGCGGGGCCGAGGGCCAGTCGGTCGACATCGAGATCCAGGCCAGGGAGATCATCCGCATGCGCCGGATGCTGGACGAGATCCTGGCCACCCACACCGGCCAGGACGTGGAGAAGATCGGCCGCGACACCGACCGCGACTTCATCATGACCGCCAGCCAGGCCAAGGAGTACGGGATCATCGACGAGATCATCGAGAGCCGGCAGGCCGCCGAGGAGCTGCTGGCTGTCGCGTCCGCCCAGTAGGCTCCAGAAGATGGTGGCGTGGGGTAGCGGCGGGCAGGTACGCTCCAGCAGTCGACGACCGCAGCCCTGAGCGAGAGGACTCGACCAGATGGCCAAGTTCGGAGACGGCGGCGACCTGTTGAAGTGCTCGTTCTGCGGCAAGTCGCAGAAGCAGGTCAAGAAGCTGATCGCCGGCCCCGGGGTGTACATCTGCGACGAGTGCATCGACCTCTGCAACGAGATCATCGAAGAGGAGCTGTCGGAGACCTCCGAGCTCAAGTTCGACGAGCTGCCCAAGCCGCGGGAGATCTACAGCTTCCTCAACGACTACGTGATCGGCCAGGACGACGCCAAGCGGGTCCTGTCGGTGGCCGTCTACAACCACTACAAGCGGATCCAGGTCGGGGCGGCCGCCTCGGGCGACGTCGAGCTCCAGAAGTCCAACATCATCCTGCTCGGCCCCACCGGCTGCGGGAAGACGCTGCTGGCCCAGACGCTGGCCCGGATGCTCAACGTGCCGTTCGCGATCGCCGACGCCACCGCCCTCACCGAGGCCGGCTACGTCGGTGAGGACGTCGAGAACATCCTGCTCAAGCTGATCCAGGCGGCCGACTACGACGTCAAG
>DATABK010000172.1:0-7548 GCA_036259695.1 Actinomycetes bacterium
CCGAGATGGCCGAGCGCCTCGGCATCCCCGAGATCGCGCCCGGGCTCCGCACCCCGGCGATGGCCCTGGGTACGACCGAGGTCCGCCCGATCGACATGGCCGCCGCCTACGCCACCCTGGCCAACCTGGGCGAGTACCACAAGCCGACCTTCTTCGAGAAGGTCGACCACCGCAGCGGCCGGCCGGTGATCGAGAAGGCGTCCAAGCCCGAGCGCCGGATCTCGGCCGCGCTCGCCTGGCAGGTCAACGACATCCTCAAGGGCGTGATCACCGGCGGCACCGGCACCGCGGCCAACATCGGCCGTCCGGCCGCCGGCAAGACCGGCACCAACCAGGCCTACCGCGACGCCTGGTTCGTCGGCTACACCCCGCAGCTGGCGGTGGCCGTCTGGATGGGCCACCCCAGAAGCCAGCAGTCGATGTACAACGTGCAGGGCCAGCGGGTGTCGGGCGGCTCGTTCCCGGCCCGGGTCTGGCACGACTTCATGGCCGCGGCCATGGCCAACCAGGAGGTCCTGGACTGGCCGAGGCCGGCCGAGCAGCTGTCCTACACGGTCCTGCCGCCCGCCCCCAAGGAAGACAAGAAGGACGAGGGCAACGGGGACCGGCAGCCCGGCCGGGGCGGCGGCAACGGCGGCGGCAACGGGGGCGGTGGCAACGGCGGTGGCAACGGTCGCGGTAACGGCGGCGGGAACGGCTAGGAGCGCCCGGTGACGTACCTCGACTACGCGGCCAGCGCCCCGCTGCGGCCGGAGGCCCTGGCGGCGATGCTGCCGTTGCTGGAGCGCCCTGCCGCCAACCCGTCCAGCCAGCACGTCCAGGGACGGGCGGCCAGGGCCGCCGTGGAGACGGCCCGCGAGCAGGTCGCGGCCCTGGTCGGCGCCGCCCCCGGCGATGTCGTCTTCACCTCCGGCGGCACCGAGGCCGACAACCTGGCCGTCAAGGGCACCGTCCTGGCTCGGGCCCCGGAGGCCCGCCACCTGGTCTGCTCGGCCGTCGAGCACCACGCCGTGCTCGACGCCGCCGCCTGGGCCGAGGCCGACGCCGGAGCGCAGGTCGACCTGGCCCCGGTGGACCGCCTCGGCCGGGTCGAGCTCGACCGCCTGGCCGCACTCCTCCAGCCGGGACGCACCGCCCTGGTCGCCGTGATGGCCGCCAACAACGAGGTCGGCACCGGCCAGCCGGTCGCGGCCGTGGCCGAGCTGAGCCACGCCGCCGGCGCGGTCCTGCTCTGCGACGCCGTCCAGGCGGCCGCCCTCCCCGGCGTCGACATGACCGCCGACGGCGTCGACCTGCTGGCCATCGCCTCCCACAAGCTCGGCGGCCCCACCGGCGTCGGGGCCCTGATCGTCCGCCCCGGCACCGCCCTCCGCCCCCTCATCCACGGCGGCGGCCAGGAGCGCGGCCTCCGCTCCGGCACCCTCCCCGCCGCCGCCCTGGCCGGCTTCGGCGCCGCCGCCGCGGCCGCCCTCACCGACCGCCGAACCGGCGCCACCACCACCCTCACCACCCTCCGCTCCCACCTCCTCGCCGGCCTCCGCACCCTGGCCCCCGACCTGGAGGTCAACGGTGAGCCGGGCCATGTCGGCGGGAACGGCTCCACCCCGAACCGCAACGGGGTTCCCTCCCCGTCCCGCCCTGGGTTGGGGTTGCCGGGGTTGTTGTCGGTGCGGTTCCCGGGGCGGCGGGCCGAGGACCTGCTGTTGCTGCTGGACCGGTACGGGCTTGCCTGCTCGGCCGGGTCGGCCTGTGCGAGCGGGGCGGTCACGCCCTCGCATGTGCTGGTCGCGATGGGCCGGGGCCCGGCCGAGGCTCGGGAGACGGTTCGCTTCAGCCTCGGCCATGCCTCGACCCAGGCCGACGTCGACGCCGCCGTGGCCGCCGTCGCCCAGGCGCTGGAGGTCCTGGCTCCGGCGGAGGACCGGAAGGGCTCGCCGGCCCGGCGGGAGGTGGCGCCATGAGCGCTCCGCAGGTGCTGGTGGCCATGAGCGGGGGCGTGGACTCCTCGGTGACGGCGGCGCTGGCCGTCGAGGCGGGCTGGGACGTGACCGGGGTCCACCTGAAGCTGGCCGACACGCCCGGCCATCTGCAGGTGCAGGGCAAGGGCTGCTGCACCCTGGCCGACGCCGACGACGCCCGGCGGGTCGCCGGCACCCTCGGGATCCCGTTCTACGTCTGGGACATGGCCGAGGACTTCCAGCGGGCCGTCGTCGACGACTTCGCCGCCGAGTACGCGGGCGGCCGCACCCCGAACCCGTGCGCCCGCTGCAACGAGCAGGTCAAGGTGGTCGGGCTGCTGGCCCGGGCCCGCGCCCTCGGCTTCGACGCCCTGGCCACCGGCCACTACGCCCGGGGCGAGGACGGCCGCCTCTACCGGGGCGCCGACGCCGCCAAGGACCAGTCGTACGTGCTCTACATGCTCGGCCCGGACGAGCTGGAGCACCTGCGCCTGCCGCTGGGACGGCTGACCAAGCCGGAGGTGCGGGCGACCGCGGCCCGCCTCGGCCTGCGGACCGCCGCCAAGCCCGAGTCCTACGACGTCTGCTTCGTCCCTGACGGCGACACCGCCGGCTGGCTGGAGCGTCGCTTCGGGCCCCGGCCCGGCCAGGTGGTGGACACCGCCGGCCGGGTCCTCGGCCACCACCGGGGCGCCTACCGCTACACGGTCGGCCAGCGGCGCGGTCTCGGGATCGCCGCCCCCACCCCCCGCTACGTGCTCCGGGTCGAGCCGGCGGCCGGCCGCGTGGTCGTGGGGGAGCGCGCCGACCTGGCCATCACCACCGTTGAGCTGGAGCGGACCACCACCACCGACGGCCGCCCCCTCCGTCCCCGCCACGCCAAGGTCCGGCTCCGCGCCCACGGCACCGAGGTCGGCTGCCGGGTCGTCCCCCTGGAGGACACGGCCCCCCGAGGACCAGGCGACCTCCATGGCGCCCCAGCGCATCCGCACGGAACCCGGGTGCGTCTGGAGCTGGACGAGCCCGTCGACGCCGTGGCACCCGGCCAGGCCGGCGTGCTCTACGACGGCGACCTCGTCCTTGGCGGCGGAACCGTGGCAGGATCGGGTCCAGCTGACGACCGGGCCCAGCTGAGCTGAGCCGCCGGGGCGGCCTCTGATCGAGCTGATCGAGCACCGAGAGCCGAGGCGGGTGCTCGACCCCGGGATCGGTCCCGAGTGGTCAGCCGCCGAGGCGTTCCAGGCGGGTGTGGACCTCGTAGCGGTCGCCGCGGTACAGGGAGCGGACGTACTCGATCGGGGTGCCGGTCGGGTCGCGGGTGAGGCGCTGGAAGAGCAGGGCCGGCTGGTCGGGGTCGACCTGGAGGAGGGCGGCCTCGTCGCTGGTGAGGCGGACGACGCTGGCCCACTGGTCGGCGTTGGCGACGCGGACGTCCCAGTGGCGCTCGAGCAGGTCGTAGAGGGAGGCGTTGGTCAGGTCGGCCGACTCCAGGCCGGGGAGGCGCTGGGCCGGGAGGTGGGTGCGCTCAAGGGCCATGGGCTCGCCGTCGGCGGTCCGGATCCGCTCCAGGTGGACGACCGGGCTGCCGGGGACCAGGGCCAGGTGGCGGGCCACGACCTCGCTGGCCGGGGCCACGACCTGGCTGCGGACGACCGAACCCGGGGTCATGCCCCTGGCCCGCATGTCCTCGGTGAACGAGGTCAGGGTGAGCGGCTGGCGGAACTTGGGCTCGGCCACGAAGGTGCCGCTGCCGTGGACCCGGTAGACCAGGCCGCGGGAGACCAGGCCCTCGACCGCCTGGGTGACGGTCGCCCTGGCCACCCCGTAGCGCTCGGCCAGGAGCCGCTCGGAGGGGAGCAGCGCGCCCGGCTGGAGGGCGGCGATCACCCCCTCCAGGATCTCCTGGAGCTGCTCGCCCTTCGGCCTCGCGTACGACAGCTCCCGGGGGAGCGCCTCGACCTGGGCGCCACGTCGCCGTGCCGTCATGCCGACAAGTCTACCTGAACTCTTGACAACTGGACTAGGCCACTTTACCGTCCCTGTCACCAGGCAGGGCCCGACTCCGGAGGACATGGATGCTCGACCGCTACGCCGACGCCGCCCGGCACGCGCTCGGCGAGGTCGCCGCCACCCAGGGCGAGCGCCTGGAGGAGGCGGCCCGGCTGGTCACGGACAGCGTGGCCGCCGGCGGGGTCCTGCACCTGTTCGGGGCCGGGCACTCCCAGCTGCTGACCCTCGACGCCTACGCGCGGGCCGGCGGGCTGGCCTGCGTGAACCCGATCCTCGACCCGGCGCTCTCGCCGGCCAGCGGGCTCGAGCTCGCCGGGGTCGAGCGGACCGAGGGGCGGGCCGCGGTCATCCTGGAGGGCGAGGACCTGCGACCCGGCGAGGTCGTCGTGATCATCTCCAACTCGGGCGTCAACGCCGTGCCGGTCGAGGTCGCGCTCGGCTGCCGGGAGCGCGGGCTGCGGGTGGTCGCCCTGACCAACCTCGAGCAGGCCAAGGCCACCGACCCCCGCCACCCGTCGGGGGCCCGGCTGCACGAGCTGGCCGACGTGGTGATCGACAACCGCTGCCCGCCCGGGGACGCCGCCATCACCCTCGCCTCCGGGGACCGGGCCGGCCCCCTGACCACGGTGGTCGGGGCCGCCGTGGTCACAGCTCTCTGCGCCCGGGTGGCCGAGCTCCTGCTCGAGCGGGGCCACCACCCGCCCGTGCTGGTCAGCCAGAACCTCGACGGCCGCCCGGCCATGCGGGACAACGCCGAGCTGATGCGCCCCTACCTCGACCGCGTGCGAGCCCACCGGGCCGCGCCGGTGGACCCGGGCGGCACCCAGGCGGTCCCGGGGCCGGCCACCTCCACCCCGCCCCGCGACGGGGAGCTCCCATGACCGCCCAGCTCCTGATCACCGGGGCCCGGGTCCTCAGCCCGAACGGCGAGTGGCCCCGGGGATGGATGCTGGTCGAGGGCAGGCGGATCGCCGCCATGGGGCAGGGGGAGCCTCCGCCTGGAACCGACGCCTCCGCCGAGGTGCTGGTCGCGGACGGGCTGGTGGCCATGCCGGGGTTCATCGACCTGCACGTCCACGGGGCGGTCGGGGTGGACGTGATGGACGCCGAACCGGACGGGCTGGTGCGCATGGCCCGGTTCTTCGCCGGCCACGGCGTGACCGCCTGGCTGCCCTCGACGCTGACCGCCAGCGGCCCCGACACCGAGCGAGCCCTGGAGGCGGTGCGGGCGGTCGCCGGACCGGTCGACGGCGGGGCCACCATCCTCGGCGCCTACCTGGAAGGGCCCTACCTGAACCCGGCCCGGGCCGGCGCCCAGGACCCCGCCCACATCCGGCCGGCCGACCGGGCCGAGGCGGCGCGGCTGCTCGACCCGGGGGTGGCGCGGGTCCTGGTTCTCGCCCCCGAGGTCGAGGAGAACCGCTGGCTGATCGCCGATGCCGTGGCCAGGGGCCTGACCGTGTCCGCCGGCCACAGCGACGCCACCTACGACCAGGCCCTCCAGGCCGTCTCCGACGGCGTCCGCCACGTCACCCACGCCTTCAACGCCATGCGGCCGCTCGGCCACCGCGAGCCGGGGCTGCTCGGCGCCGCCCTGGTCCTGCCCGAGCTGCGCTGCGAGCTGATCGCCGACAACGTCCACGTCCACCCGGCCGCCATGCGGCTGCTGGTCCAGGCCAAGGGCCCCGCCGGCGTGGTCCTGGTCAGCGACGCCCTGCAGGCCACCGGGCTGCCCGAGGGGGCCTACACGGTCGGGGACCGGCCGGCGTTCTCCGTGAACGGCGCCGTCCGGCTGGCCGACGGGACCCTGGCCGGCAGCGTCCTCACCCTCGACCGGGCCCTGCACAACCTCCAGGCGGCGACCGGCCGTCCACTGGCCGAGCTGTGGCCGGCGGCCAGCCGCAACGCCGCCCAGGCGATCGGGTTCGACGACCGCAAGGGGACCCTCGAGCCGGGCAAGGACGCCGACCTGGTCCTGCTCGACCCCTCCCTCCAGGTGGTGGTGACCGTGGCCGAGGGCGCCGTCGTCCACGGCGGCGACCGCCTGCCCGGCCGGCCGGCGCCCGCCGGCCGCGCCCCTCCCGAGTGACCACCGTCCGTCCCAGCAGCAAGGAGGAAGGTCCGCATGTCCAAGTCTCGACGTCACCGAGTCACCGCCATCCTCGCCCTGGCCGTCGCCCTGGTCCTCGGGGTCGCCGCCTGTGGGGAGTCGGGCGGTGACGGCGACCAGTCCAGCGCCCAGTCCGGACCCCGCACCCTCACCATCTGGCTGATGACCGGCAGCGCCCCGCCGGCGGTCATCGACGCCGTCAACGCCGAGTGGAAGAAGGCCCACCCGAACGACACCGTCAAGGTCGAGCTCCAGCAGTGGAACAACATCACCACCAAGCTCGACGCCGCCTTCGCCGGCTCCAGCCCGCCGGACGTGGTCGAGCTGGGCAACACCCTGGTCTCCAAGTACGCCGCCGCCGGGGCGCTCCAGGACCTGACCGGCAGCCGCGGCGAGTTCGAGAACAACCAGGCCTGGCTCCAGTCGCTCACCGAGTCCTGCACCATGGACGGCAAGCTCGTCTGCGCCCCGTACCTGGCCGGCAGCCGGGCCGTCATCTACCGCAAGAGCATGTTCGCCAAGGCCGGCATCACCAAGCCGCCGGCCAGCCTGGAGGAGCTCCAGACGGCGGCCGAGAAGCTGATGACGACCTTCGGTGACAACAAGCGGTTCTCGGCCTTCTACTTCCCCGGCAAGTACTGGTACGCGGCGCTCCCGTTCGTCTGGGACCACGGCGGCGAGGTGGCCGTCCAGGAGGGCGGCCAGTGGCGCGGCACCCTGGACAGCCCCGAGTCCCAGGCCGGCCTGACCGCCCTCAAGCGGCTGGTCGACTGCTGCTCGCGGGCTGACAAGCAGGGTGACGAGCTCAAGCAGGACCAGGCCTTCGCCCAGGGCAACATCGCCATGATCGTGGCCAACGGCTGGGAGAAGGGCGTCATCCTCGACCCCAAGCAGGGCAACCCCAAGCTGGAGAAGGACCTGGCCGCCTTCCCGCTGCCCAGCCGCACCAGCGGGCAGACGGCGCCGGTGTTCCTGGGCGGGTCCGACCTCGGCATCGCCGCCAAGTCCAAGAACCAGGACCTCGCCCTTGAGTGGGTGAAGCTGCTGGCCGGGACCAAGTTCCAGACCCAGATGGCCACCGTCGGCGGGGTCATCCCCAACACCACCACCCTGCTCGACCTGCACGCCGACGACCCCTACCTGTCGGTCTTCGACGCCACCGCCAAGAACAGCCGCTTCACCCCGACCTCGCCCAACTGGGCGAACGTCGAGGCGGCCAACATCCTGCCCGACATGCTGGTCTCGATCTTCACCGAGCGGGCGACGATCGCCGACGCCACCAAGGAAGCCAGCACCCAGATCACCGAGACGCTCAACGCCGGTTCCTGACCGGGACGACCAGGAGGCAGTCGTGCGCGCCGTCGAGGCGAGACCACCGTCGTCCCGGCGGCGCGCCGTGCCGCCTCCCCAACGGCCGCCGGCCAGCCTGGAGGAGCTCCAGACGGCGGCCGAGAAGCTGATGACGACCTT